>JBFGKX010000118.1:0-7353 GCA_041576455.1 Paenisporosarcina sp.
CGTGTCACAGGATGGTGCAAGGTTAAGGGATTAGTTTTTAAGTCCGTGATGACGATTGGTTCAAATTCATTTTCCACCACTAATTTACATAAAACGTCTTTAAATGGTGTGGTTTCTCCTTCGTGAAGCAATTGTGCTTTACGGTTAAATGCTTTTACAATAAAGTTTGAATATTGATCATTACTAGCTAAAAAGATGGTATTCACATCCATTGTTTCACTTAATAATGTAATAACTTCTTGAGCCACCTGATCGATTCTAGAAAAATACGCTTTACTATGTATATCTAGCAATTTAACCACCTCCCATCCGATTAATTAATAATATTCATTTCCTTATCCATCCTCAAAAATGGTAGATAAGTTTGATAAAATTGATATTCCCAAAATACCTACAAGATAAACTCCTATTAGGACTAATTTCTCAAAATAGTGTATAAATACTTTCGTATTGAATTCTTTTCACACAAAATCCCCTGTAGCCTCTAACTATCTTAAGAAGTTACATCTACAGGGGACGTTTGTGTTGTTACATTATATTAAGCTGTTAAATTACAATCAGAAGAACTCATTGTGAGGAGGTACATCTTTACGGTGTTTATCTTTATCAATGCGTTCTTCATATTCGTTAGTCGTGATTATTTCATCATTGTTTACTTCCCCAGATGACCATTCACTATTTGTAGAGTTCGTGTCAAAAGCAAATGGATTGCCATGCCCTTCAGTCGCGTTAACTTCACTATCAGAAGCAAATGAGTTGGTAGAAGATGATTCATTTAACTGATTGAACGTATCATGATGAGTCTCTGAGCGATATTCTGAATTAAAATTTTGATTTTTTTGTGCACGTGAGTCGTTTTCAAAATCGCTAGTCAATTCTCCCGAAGGAAATTCGTTTGTAGCATCATTTCCAAAAGCAGCTGGTCCTAAGTTTGGATCTGCCCCTGGCGATTGAAAGTCATCCGATTGGCGCTTATTTGTTATCGTCTCATCAATTGTTGGACGATGTTCTTGAACCATTGAATCTTCTTGCATGGAATGACCGATATGATCCTGTTCTCTAGCCATATAAGGATCCGTCGCAAAAGATTCTCCACGTGCATAACGATCTTGTGGTTCGTCAAATCGTCCATCAGTTTCGTTGACAAATTCATTGGTCGATTGTTCAAAACCTTGCTCTTTTGCATATTCACTTTGAGGTTCATTAAATTGGTTCTTAAAAGTTGGTTCATTTTGAGATTGATTAGATTGGTTCTCAAAAGTGGATTCACTTTGAGATGAATTAGCTCCACGTGTTGTAGAGCGATTCTCTGATTGGCCGATATAATTCTCGTTTCCGAGGACATTGGTTTCATTTTCATTAAATCGGGATTCTACAAAATTGGTACCGACTGAAGAAGTGTTTCCTATAGTAGAATTCGTTTCTTCAAAGTTACTTGTCATTTCATTTCGATTTGTTTCTTCAAAGTCATTTTCATTTATTTGCAATGAGCGTTCCTCGCCATGGTAGGATTCATAACTGTTTCCAGTTGAACCAAATGTGTCATATCCTTCTTCAAACTCATTTTGATGAGTTCCCATGACACCATTATTTGCTTCCGCTACGCCTTCCGTAAAGAGGACAAACCCTCCACTTGCTACATCTTTTGAGTAACGCTCTGTTTCAGCTTCACTTAAATTTAGTTTTCGTAACCCTTCCGTGATTGAGTCTTCACCAGTAAACC
This sequence comes from Paenisporosarcina sp., assembly GCA_041576455.1. GTDB lineage: Bacteria > Bacillota > Bacilli > Bacillales_A > Planococcaceae > Paenisporosarcina. The sequence continues at coordinate 1,724 of JBFGKX010000118.1, forward strand.
ATGATTTAAATTTGTCCATAACAGAACCTGCGGCATGTGTTGATACATTAGATTGATGATCTAACACATCCATGTGGGAACGGTCTTTGGCAACCACATGGATATCATTTTCCGAATATCCCTGTGCTTTTAATTGTTCTAATTTTTCATACATGTCCTCTTCTGTTCGAGCTACGACAATTTTACGATTTGATTCAAAGTTCATGGTGTAACCTCCTATTTTTTTGAATTATCATCTATCTACCCTTCTTCGAATTCATGTTAAACACGTTTGCGTATTTTTAATGATTTTGTCATATTAGCGATATAAACGTCATGGGTAAGAAATATCCTTTTAGACTAAATCTTCTATTAATAGATATCTGCTGGTATTTTTAAAAATCAAAGTAAGAGGTATCATTGTTATGTGCATTTCGATACCCACTACTAAAAACCAAAAAGCAGACCCCATGTCTACTTTTGTAGAAAATGGGGTCTGCTTTTTTAGACTAGTTGAAGTGCCTGCGATAGATTTCCTGTAATGTGAATCCCTTTAAAATCGACCCCGAGTTGAACTGCGGTCAATGCAATTTCTGGACGAACGCCCGATAAAGTCGATTTGACTCCAACAATTTTTAAAGCATCTATTAATTGGAAGATTTGAAGGGCAACCATTGTATCAATCACTTTTACGCCCGATAAATCTACATACAAATGGGTAATTCCTTTTTTTGTACATTCCATCAACGTATGTTCGAGTAAATACTTGGCCCTTTGCGTGTCGATATCTCCAACGACAGGGAGCAGTCCGATTGTCTGATGCAATTTAATAACTGGAACACTTAATTCATTGATGACCATTTGTTGGCTTTCCAATCTCTTTGTAGCAAGCATTTCATGCACTTCTACAAATCTTGTCGTGATTTTTCCAAATGCTTTTAGAATAATATGACTCCACGAGAAGATGACATCATTTGCAAATTTGCCTTCATTTTTTTTTACAAATTTCTCAATTATACGTATATATTGATCTTGTACCCTTATAAATTCGAGCAATATAACATGTGTGGGGGTTAACTGATGGGCTGTATCTGATGCAATTTCTTTCACCCATGTTTCAAAGTTCTGAAAAAACCGCTCTTCATCCTCAATAAAAACGCGAATTAAATGTTCATGAAAGCTAACATTTTGTTCTTTCAAACGAGCGATAACTTCTTCATCTTTAGAAGCATAAACACCCTGTGCCGTTGATTTATCAATGGAATTATACCAGTCCTCAGTTAGTTGTTTCGTTTGATTGTGTAAGTATTGATAAAGTTCAATATTTTGGTGCATCAATGCCCCACTCCTTCTTACTTTTGCTTTTTCTATATACATTAGCTAGAGTTATTGATTTAAAACACTCTTTACATATACCACTATCTGACCTATTAAAAACAATTTGTCTGTTTAAAAAATCATTTAGAGGTTGGATAGTTTAAGTTATACGCTTATTAATTCCTAATGAGTATGAATTGTTTTTGTCATCTCAAGTGATGTTTAAGCCTCAAATTAAAATTAATCCTTAGATTCTATCTAGTCATCCCTGTTTCAACTAGTATTTAATCAAAAGGTTAGACAGAAAGTAAAATTTTAAGTTTGGCCAAAGTCCGTTCTCTACGCTTTTTTACAGCTCCTTTTGAAATCCCAAAGAAAACAGCTACTTCATCTAATGAATATCCATCGATAAAAAGCATTTTGATGAGTTGTTGCTCCTTTTCGTCTAGCGTCAATAAACTCTCTGTTAATTGTTCTGTCAAACAGACGTATAATTCTTCACGATCCCATAAGATGTCTAGTGTAGATTCTTCTGTTGGAAGAATTCGCTCATCTCTACACGCTTGTTTTAACTCATCTAACATAGATCCATGGATACTTCGGTATGCAAATGGAGCAAAGTCCCCCTTAGATGGATCGTATCGTCTCCATGCTTGCCAAAGACCTATTCGGCCAGTTTGAATAAATGCTTCATGGTTTTTATAAATCCGTAATTTTCGCATATTTGCATAAATCATCGGTTCATACTGGTTGTAAATCGCTTCAAAATTTTCCATCCTTCATGACCTGACCAATGTGCACATTTGATTATTCCTAGGTGACGTTAGTGTATGGCATAAAAGCTTTTACTTCGAATCAGCAATCATTACGTTTGTTAGGCTGAAACATTGTATTTGATAAGATTAAAACCATCTAAATACTGATGTATAATTACCTAAAAGTATGTATTTTTCGCCTTGTAAGAAGATGGAAGTCATGATACATTTTTAATAATAAGTTGGGAGGTATTTGATTGCGTAATTGTGACTCGAAATGGATTGATGTGAACACATTTGTTGTACAGCCAGTTTTTGAAGGACCCATGAAGACACATATCATCACCAAGAATGGAGCTTTTACATCAAAGAAACCTCAACTAGAACTCCTCGATTTGGCATGTATGCGCTACTTTTCTACATATGAAGGAAGAATCCGTGCATCCAGGTGGCATACCAACTATCAAAAGAAAACACCGCTTTGCATTGCAGAAAATTTAATTGAAGCTTTTCCAACAAGGTCGCCAAGTCACCCTGAATGCATGTGGATCTTCAATCATTACTTTGAAATCATCCCATACACCTCAAAACAGTCAATTTTGGCTTTTTTAACAGGTCCAGAAGTCCTTGTGAACGCTTCAAGACATACGATTGAAAAACAGCAATCTCGCATGATTATGATGATGCATAAACGTAATGAACTTGTAAAAAATAAATAGTTAGATTTACATACGCTTGTCCACACTTAATGTGAATGATTAAATGTTGTTACATAGAAAATCTAATTTTTAAAAAAATAATCAATGATGTCTACAAAAAATGTGATTAACAATAATTCACTTCAAGGCACAGATTGTGAACTGGCACATTTCACATTTCTTTATAATTGATTCTTTGATTGAAATCCAAGAAGCCCTCGTCACAATTATGTGAGAGGGCTTCATTCAACTAAATACATACGTTTTTAATGACCATTTAACATCGGATACAAGTCTTGGGGTGAGGATGCACATGTATCAAATACGACATCCCATTGTTACTCACCAAGTAAATGGACATCTTTTTTTCAATCACCTTTTATAAATCTTCATTATTGAAATACATAAGTATTGGTTTTTCCACAATTCCATAAAGCCACTTCATGTCCATGTTTCACTGCTGCTTCCACTAAATATCTTCCGACATATGAGGTTCCACCGATGACTAAAACTTTCACCACTTCCACCTCCATTGACAATAAATTCATCGTAACTGGAAAAAATACTTCAATCAAAAATAAGAAGAATTGACTCCCATTTTTAAAGCATACTAATTTGACCGAGAAAAAGTTTTAAAGAGCGATAAAAAGGCTATAGAAAAGTAACACATGAATATGGGAAAATAATCGCATTTTGTCGAACTGCGCTACTGTTTCATGTAATGAAATGGTACACTTAAACCTATCTTATTGAACAAAAAGGAGCATTTATGAATATTCATTGGACTCATCTTTCTCAAATAAAAGCGCTCCATGTATACGGACCATCTACTCAACAAACTTCTGGGATTGTTTATGATTCGAGAGACGTTCAAAATCAGTTTGCCTTCTTTTGCATCATTGGCGAAGAAACTAATGGTCACTTATACATAAATGAAGCCATTCAAAATGGAGCTACTACGATTGTTGGATCTGATCGCCCCATTCTTGAAAGTTTTACTACTAAACACCCTGACATCTCATTTGTCCTCGTTCGTGATTCTCGTGAAGCATTAGCGTTTACGGCAATTATTTTTAATCAGTACGCCTCAGATCAATTAGTGAAAATTGGTGTGACAGGAACAAATGGGAAAACCACGGTGGCTACATATGTTAGAAACTTATTTAATCTAGTTGGATTGCCTTGCGGATTACTTGGAACGAATGGGATATTTACTTCTACAGAAGAATTGACGATTAAGAAAAGCACACCAACTACCCCGATGTCTTCGGATATACAAGCTACTTTCACAGAACTCGTTAAGCGAGGAGATAAAGCCGCTTCAATGGAAGTTTCATCAATCGCTTTAGACCAATATCGAGTAGGTGGATTTGAATTTGATGTCGCAATTCATACCAACATTTCGGAAGAACATATGGAATACCATAAAACATTTGATCATTATAAGATGTGTAAACTTCGTCTTTTTAAGCAAGCAAAAGCAAGTGTTGTGAACTTGGATGATGAGGGCATGGGGCAAGATATTCTTAGCGTAATCGAAGGTCCTTTCTTAACCTACTCTCAAAGGTCATCCTCGCAAGCTGATTTAGTTTGGACAAATATTCAACACCTTGATGATGGCATGTCTTTCAATTTGCGTTATCAAGGTCATTCGCACCACATCAAAGTTCCCATTTATGGGGAATATAATGTAGGAAATTTAATAGCTGCTCTTGGGGCTGCTCTATTAAGTGGCGTTGCACTTGAAAACATTTTGATGGCGTTACCAGAAATGGATCAAGTGGATGGACGTTTTCAAGTCATTCATGGGCCTGATCAACGAAAAATCATTTTAGATTATGCTCATACGCCCGTAGCGTTAGATACAATTATGCGCGCTGTAAAAAAATTACCTCATCAACGACTTATAACGATGATTGCAGGAATCGGAATTCGAGATTTTGCTAAAATGCCTAAAATGGCAAAAATCGCTGAAGGACAAGCCGATGTAATCGTCGTCACGGTAGATCATCCAGGTTACAATGATCCATGGAAAGTCGTCGACGCGGTTCTTCAAGGTTTTACGGAACCGTATTTACAAGAAGTCTTAACTGCGCCTTCTAGACATGAAGCTGTTATTAAGGCTCTTGAAGCAAGTCAACCGGAAGATATCGTTTTGCTGACAAGTGGCTGTATTAATGGTGCGCAGATTGTACGCGGTGAATACATTCCACATTCTGACTTAGATATTATTAACGATTTTTTTTACAATACAAAACTTAGCGTTTAATAAACCTTTTGACCTGTGTGGAAGCCACTGAAAAAGAACACTTAATTTATTTATGCAAACCACCCTATCTCGATTTCGGAGATAGGGTGGTTTTTCATGTTCTATTGCTCTGACATAACGAAAATTCAAAGACTTTCGTTACAGTCTAACTCTTTCCGAGGTCTGTCCATGCTCCTTTAGGGTATCCCCTGAACACTCTTTTCCCCCTAGAGTCGCCGCCTTTCACTACAACAACCCAAAAAATAGTGAGTTGAACCATAGACATAGAGATGATGTGGCGTCATATGCGGGTCTACTTGGTATGCACATACAAATTTCAACCGCCATATTCGTCATAAATTTCAAACGAAGTGCATCCTTACTGAAAGAATCAAAAGAAGGTCTATCAAAAGAAAAGACGCGATTTTGTTCAAAAATGAACGAAATCGCGCTTTTTAAAATTGAAAATCTTTATTCCAGTTTTTCAGATTGGTTATGGAATTCACTATGTTCATCTTTTGACTAAACATCTACCGTTTAGGATACGCACTAAACTTTTCTGTTTTTATTTTCGCTTCTTTGCTGCTTGAATAAACGCGTTGAAAATACCTTGCGAATCTTCATCTCCAGCGA
>JBFGKX010000119.1:0-7338 GCA_041576455.1 Paenisporosarcina sp.
ACGAAACGCTAGTCTCCTCGCCTCAACTGTCGATGACAGCTGAGACTGTGGGGTCTAGCTTGTTCCGTTTTTCCGCAGGAGTCTTCAGAAATAACCAACCATTTATCTACTAAAATAAGATGAAGAGATACGTTGATAAAAGCGAACTCTTTTGATGGAGTGGCGAAAGCAAAAATATAAGCTCCTATGTTTACACATGTTAATCGAAATAAATATTAACTTATATAAGCTCTTTTAATATCTCATGCAGTTTCATTCACTTACTCTCCGAATAAAAGAATAAAATATATATGTAATGACCGACTCCTGTGGGATAGCGCAGACGTCGAAATCCACTTGAGCAGCGCTCGAGTTAGTTCGGCGCGAGCCCATGGAAAGCGGTCATTTCATGAATTTATCCCTCTATTTATTGCTAAATAAAAGATCCACTAAACACTAGTCGCGACGATATCGAAAAAGTTTTTTATACGCACTACTTCAACCGTATTTAGTTATATTCCCTCATTTTATTAGTTATCTACAATATAAAATCCAAGTCAATATGAACTTGACTTGGATTTATCTGTGCCTATATATTTTTTAACGCATCATTAATGCCTACTTCTCCACTAACGAGGTCAAAAGATTTTTTAAAAGTCTGTTTGGAGTCTAACGCAACGAAAATCGTTTGGGCAACATCTTCACGAGGAATAGATCCTCTTTCAAGATTTTCTGAAGCTGACACTTTTCCGGATCCTGCATCATTTAATAATCCGCCTGGGCGAATAATGGTGTAGTCTAAATCACTTTGTTCAACCATCTTATCGGCATAATGTTTCGCCACATAATAAGGCTCCATTTCTTTATTCCAATTCGCACGTGTATTTGCTTGCAGTGCACTTACAATGACAAAACGTTTAATGCCTGCTTGTTCAGCTGCTTCCACCGTTTTTGCAGCCCCATCTAGATCGATTAGTAGTGTTTTGTCAAATCCTGTTTGTCCTCCAGAACCTGCCGTGAAGACAATTGCATCACACCCTTTTGCGGCCTTCGCAATATCTTCAACACTCCCTTCTAAACTGGCAACCGCCACGTCATAGCCGTCTTTTTTCAATTCTTCTGCTTGCTCTTCTTTGCGAACCATTGCTCTAACAGTATGTTCTTCACTTGTTTGTAAAAGATTGATAAGGTGATTTCCAATTTGACCAGTTGCTCCTACTACGAATACTTTCATACTATCGAGCTCCTTCTATTTAAATTGAAATAATCTTATCCACAATCATGGAAAATCATTCCTTCATCAAGCTTAACATATAAGTGTTTGGCAATTAAGTATACACACGTTTAGCCAGGTTCAGCGTAACGATTTAAAGTTCTTGGTACTTGCCTTGATACTTTCCTTCCACCACTTCACTATGGTACATCGCTTTAAGGGCAAGCGTTTTTTCAAGACCATGCTCATCAATAATCGTTCTTAAGCGAACTTTTAATTCTTCATTTTCTTTTACGAGTTGCATCATTTTTGATTTCACAAATTTCATTTAAGTAACCTCCTTTTTTTATAAGTAGTGACATGTATTGAATGAAAACCTTTAAATTATTCAACAAGATGTGTGTAATGACACAGTTAGCTACTTCTATTCTTCAGTTTAGCACAAAAAAGCCCCCTTCAGTCTGATTCCACTTGACTGAAGAAGGACAGGTTTGTTTTGGTAGGCATGGCTTGGACGTTATCGATCAAACTGAGGATTTATCGCTCAATCTGTGAATTTATCGTTCAAACTGGAGATTTATCAATCATTCTAGACTATTTATCAATCAAACCCGTCTCACTGGCAAGTATACTTAATGAGAAAAAATCTACATTAAATTACGCTTATTTGTTCACTCTTCAGATCAGTAATGAACATATGACCTGGTGCGTGAGTAATCATTAATGTTGGTTTCATATGCATAGCAATCGCTTGAGGTGTTACACCACAAGCCCAAAAGACTGGGACTTCCCCCTCTTTAATGGTAACTGCTTCTCCGAAATCAGGTTGATTCACATTTAATATACCAATGGCTTCTGGATTTCCAATTTGAATCGGAGCACCATGAACAGATGGGAAACGACTTGTGACTTGAACGGCTCGAATAACATCTCGCTCTTTAATCGGTCGCATGCTTACTACGGTTGGACCTGCGAATTTCCCTGCTGAAGCAGTTTCAATCGTCGTGATATACATCGGGACATTGACATTTTCTTCATTGTGTCTCATCGGAATGCCGTTTTTAATGAGCGCTTCCTCAAATGTAAAACTGCATCCAATGAGAAAACCGACCATGTCTTCTGTCCAGTATTCTATAATATCTGTGGGCTCATCAATCACTTCTCCGTTTTGGTACACACGGTATTTCGGTAAGTCTGTTCGTAAATCAGCTTGTGGTGCTGACATTTTCGGAACATAGGAACCAACATCGGTCACGTCAATTAAAGGACAAGATTTTGGGTTTCGTTGGCAAAATAAGAGAAAATCAAATGCTAACTCCTTTGGTAAAATAACTAAATTTGCTTGAATATATCCTTCACATAAGCCAGATGTAGGTTTAGCGAAATCTCCATTTCGCATCTGGCTTCTCGCTTCATTTGATGAAATCAATAGCAAAACCCTTTCTTACTTAAACAGTTGAGGAATCCCATTCATTAATGAGTAAACACCCATGATGGACATGGCAACGACGATGATGACTCCAAAAATCGTCATCCATAGTGGATGCTTGTAGTCGCCAACAATTTTTGTTTTATACGCTGCAATTAACATCACGCCTAATGCAATCGGTAAAATTAGTCCGTTTAGTGATCCTACAAGGATCAGAATGCTAACAGGTTTACCCACTATGACAAACACAATCGTAGAAATTGCAATAAACCCAATAATGATTTTTTGATGATGTTTTTCTAACCAAGGATTAAATGTACGAATGAAAGATACTGATGTGTACGCAGCACCTACAACTGATGTTACTGCAGCTGCCCACATAACAATTCCAAAAATCTTATACCCAATATTTCCTGCTGCTAATTGGAAGACAGATGCTGGTGGATTTGATGGATCTAACTTGAATCCTTGAGAAACAACACCTAATACAGCTAGGAATAAGAAAATTCGCATAATAGAAGCAATTCCAATGGCGAAAATTGAACTTCTCGTCACTTCTGGTAGTGACTCTCTCCCTTTTATTCCAGCATCAATTAGACGGTGGCCCCCTGCGAATGTGATGTAACCACCAACTGTTCCACCTACCAAAGTAACAATTGCTAAAATATTAATTGAATCTGGTACAAAGGTTTTCACTACAGCTTCCCCTACTGGCGGAGAGGCTGTAAACATGACATAAACTGTTAAAGCAATCATGACAAACCCTAGTATTTGCGCTAATTTGTCCATCGCTTTGCCCGCTTCACGGACTACAAAAATACCAATTGCGAGAATCCCACTCAGAATTGCTCCTAGCTCTGGAGAGATCCCGAATAAAACGTTTGTCCCTAGTCCGGCTCCTGCAATATTCCCAATATTAAATGCCAAACCACCCATAACAATTAAAAGTGCAAGAAAATAACCTAGGCCTGGCAATACATCGTTTGCGATATCTTGTGCGCGTTTTTCAGATACAGCAATAATTCGCCAAATGTTCAGCTGTGCTCCGATATCAATAATAATTGAAATTAAAATCACAAACCCAAAACTTGCAAGAAGCGTTTCCGTAAAGACCGTTGTTTGTGTTAAGAAACCTGGTCCGATAGCAGAAGTCGCCATTAAGAAAGCTGCGCCTAATAATAAGCTACGATTGGTATTTTTTAGTTTGTTTGCCGTTTTCATAAAAATCCCCTTTTTGATTTATTTGAACGCTGATATTTTTTTTACATCAATGTCAGCTGTTTTCAATGTTTGCGAAATGAGCCGCGCAAAATCCAGAGCATGGATGCCATCTCCGTGAATACACACCGTATCGGCTACGATTGAGATATCCGTTCCTGTCGTGCTTGTCACAACACCGTGTTTGATCATACGAACAACTTGGTTAATTGCAATGTCAGGATCTGTAATTAACGCATAGGCCTCTTTTCGATTCGTCAACGTTCCATCTGTTTGATATGTACGATCTGAAAATACTTCATTTGCTGAGCGCAAGCCAATTTTCTTTCCTGCTTTAACAATTTCACTTCCAGATAAACCGAATAAAATTAACTCTGGATTCACTGCATACACAGCTTCAGCAATCGCTTCAGATAAAGCGGCATCTGTTGCGGCCATATTAAATAATGCACCATGTGGCTTCACATGTTGCATCACACCACCTTCCGCTTTAACAAATCCATATAATGCACCAATTTGGTATACCACTATTTCATATGCCTCTCGAGGAGTGACTATTATATTTCTTCTGCCAAACCCTGTTAAATCTTGAAAGCCCGGGTGCGCACCAATCCCAACACCTTTTTCTAAAGCAAGTTTTACTGTCTTACGCATCGTAGCGGGATCTCCCGCATGAAAACCACACGCAATATTTGCAGACGTGACAAAATCTAAAATTTCTTCATCATTCCCCATTTTATATGGCCCAAAGCTCTCGCCCATGTCACAGTTCAAATCAACTTGATGTTTCATTATTAAATTCCCTCCTTTAATTTTAGGGAAATTGCTTTGGTTAACTGATTAAGTAATTTTCTTTCTTCTAGCATTGCGATTTGTGCTTCTTCAACAGTTATTTCTTTAAAGGAAATGAACTCTCCTGGCTTTAATTGACTCACTTTAGGCAAATCAACCGTTGCGACTTCTCCAATTTTAGGGTAGCCACCAGTTGTTTGCCGATCAGCCATTAAAATAATGGGTTGCCCATCAGGAGGCACCTGGATTGAGCCAAAAGAAACCGCTTCAGAAAGTAATTCTGTCGGTTCTTTTAACGCCAACTTTGGTCCCTTTAACCGGTAACCCATTCGGTCAGATTCTGCTGATATTTGAAATGCTTGATTCAAAAAATTGTCCTGACTTTTTTCATTGAATAACGTTCTCTGTCTACCATCAATGACACGTACAATTGATTTTGATGGATAGTGTGGAATAGCTAGAGATTGTAATGTCCAATCAGCTTGAATAAACGAAGCAGGGGAAACTTCTTTCGTGTACTTATCTATTAATCGATTGATGCTATCCGAAGATTCACCGATTGGAACAATATCTCCTTTTTGAAGAGCTCGGCCTTTAAAACCACCAATCTCCGCGCGTAAATAAGTAGAACGACTACCCATCACTTCAGACACAGCAATTCCACCTGAAACTGATAAATAAGTACGGCTACCTGAAATAGGTTTTCCGAAAGTTAACTTGCATCCTTTTTTTGCAAAGATTGGGCGCCACATTTTAATTGGCACTCCATTTATTGATGGTGATAAATCCCCCCCTGTCAGCGAAAATATACAATCCGACAGAATTGTCACATGTGGTCCCAATAACGTAATTTCAATGGTGGCTTCATTTTCTCCATTGCAGACTAAAATATTGGCAAGGCGATGTGCATAAGTATCCATGACCCCACTAACAATAACTCCGTATTTTTGAAATCCTCGTCTTCCCAAGTCTTGAATGGTAGTTTGCAACCCTCCTTTTTCAATTTGAAGCATTGCAGGCCTCCCCCCACCGCGTGTATTCTCTCTCGGAAATCGGTTTGAAGACAATCCGATCGCCCGCTTGTAGCAAGCTTGGAAGCTCTTCATGTGGAAGAAAAAGATCGATTGGTGTGCGACCAATCAATTGCCAACCTCCAGGTGTTTCTATTGGATATACGCCGGTTTGTAATCCAGCAATGCCAACAGACCGTTCAGGAATACGCAATCTTGGAGTTGATCGGCGTGGTGCTGCAATTTTTTCAGACATGCCTCCGATAAATGGGAAGCCTGGGGCAAAACCAATCATATTCACTTCATATGTACCAGCTGAATGTATTGTAATTACTTCTTCAACCGTTAATTCATTATGTATCGCCACAAATTCAAGGTCCGGCCCATACTCTCCTCCATAGCAAACCGGAATCTCAATGGTACGTTGTTCGATTTGATCTAATTCAGTCATCTCCACTAAAACCTTTTCTAATAAACCCTTAATATTTTCATATCGACAAGTAGTTGAAACATCATAAAGAACTGTCACTGTCGTGAAGGCGGGAATTACTTCGATAACTGGGTCTATTGAAGCTTCTTCTATTAATCTCGTAATCGACCGAACCGTGTTTGTCGTTTCTTTTGTCAGCTTGTGCCCCACTTCAAGCAATATGGCATCGTCACCTAGGGGTGAATAAATTATCTCCATCAATACACTTCCAAACGTTTTCTGAAATATGAAATAATTATAAAGAAGATGATTTCAACATACAACCATTTATTAATAAAAATTCAATGTATATTGTTTAAATTCATTTATATATATTTACTAGTTGCGAGTTATCACAGAAATACCATGTGAATAAAGAAATAAATTGAACAGGTTTTAGATGTATGGTTCGGGGGAATAAAACAAGTACAATATAAATCCTGGAGGCGTTTTACATGAAACGAAACACATTGGCAATGACCGCATTAGGACTTGGCGCAGCTTTTCTTATGCGCAATAAAGAATCACGTGATAAATTAAAAACCCAAGTCAATGAACTTACTAAAAATGGTGATGGGAAAGGCATGCTTGATACCGTCATGAATGCAATGGAAAAGAAAAAAACGGCTCTCTGAATCGTGTTTCTATATACATATAAAAACATATCAACTCATACCAAAAAGGCATTGGAGAAACCACCAATGCCTTTTTCTTATTGCACTCGCTTTATTTATCGTCGTTTTTCTTGTTTGTTCCACTATCTTTTTCAAGTCCGCTTGCTTTATCAGCTTTATTGAACTCCTCGTTATACAAAACTTCTTGTGCATCAGTTAATCCATTATTTTCTTCGGACATTTGCTGATGTGGAGGTTTTTTCTCACTCATTTACACATGCTCCTCTCTTTTTGATTTATTGATTCATTCAGTTTACCCTCAAGAACTTTATTTAAAACTAAAGAGCCTTTACAATATTCCCTTTTGCCTCCCTATGATGCACTGGAACTCGAAATGGGTAGTACGTTCACAGACTAGAAGCAATTAATGACAGACACCCCTATATCGAACACCCCTGTGATATATTCATCACAGGGGTGTTCGATATAATTTACTTATTACGTCTATTACATATTGTTGATTGCAGTAGAAACATCATATAAGTGCAAATCAATCTCTAGTTCTTCTTTAAGTGCAAGCTTTGCCAGTTGAGCACCTAAAAATGGGCCTACGG
>JBFGKX010000120.1:0-7239 GCA_041576455.1 Paenisporosarcina sp.
AATGGAACAAGGTACAGTAAAATGGTTTAATGCAGAAAAAGGTTTTGGTTTTATCGAGCGTGAAAATGGGGACGATGTATTCGTACATTTCTCAGCAATCCAAAGTGAAGGCTTCAAATCTTTAGACGAAGGTCAAAAAGTAACTTTCGACGTTGAGCAAGGCGCTCGTGGAGCTCAAGCTTCAAACGTTCAAAAAGCTTAATTTTACCTTTCAACAGACTCTACATAGTAGAGTCTGTTTTTTATTTACTCAAATTTAATGAATTGAAAACCCCTGTGCCCAATGATGGGCACAGGGGTTTTCGATTCTCTGACTATCTCATATTGACAATATGATACAACTGAGATTCTTATGAATCATAACGTTATATAAATTCAGAGACCTTTAATACACTAGTCAAACAGACAGAAATCCATTAACAACGACTAAAATTCAAATAAACTTAGGGGTAATCCTTTATTTTACTCACACAAATAAAAAACCGGCAATTGCCGGTTTAAATTCCTTCATATAAAGACTGTACAGGTTTCATTAATACACGATTAACTTCTTCAATTAAGCCGCTTAAAGCCATTTCAGCTTGCAACATTTTTTCGATCTTTGGGTTTGTTTGTGCGAGCTGAGCTGTCTTCTGAGCATACTCAAGTTCTTCACCTGATATTTCTTCCCCTTGCATCTGTTTTTGTTGCAATGTCATTTGCAATTCACGGAAGGTTTTAAATAATGCAAGCGCTTGTTCATCTTCTTTTACTTCTGTTACAGCTTGTTGAACAGCAGCATACTCTGTTGTTTGTCTAAATGAATTTTCCAATCGATTGATATCATCATAAATATTTACTGTCATGTGATCACTCCTACATCATATTTGTTAAATAGACGATTACGCCCTGGCTTAATCCGATTAATGCTCCAAGAACGGCCCCGATTACGGTAATCATTTTAAATTCTTTTCTCGAAATCCCTAACACTAATTCTTCCAACCGTTTTACTGGAAAAGAATTAACTTGCTCTTGAACCATTTCTTCGAGTTTTAATCGTTGAATCATTTCTTCCAGTTTTATTTCTCCTTGTGCAAAAACAAACTCCGTGATTTTTGGTGTTAGTTGACTCGCAGTCCATGTTGCTGCATTAGGCCAATAAAATTGTATCGTATTATCCAATCGCTTTTCAACCGCTAGCTCTTGTCTTACATACGATTTCACCAACTTGATGATCGGTTGATGATCGAATCCTTCCATTAAATCAACTAATGGGCGATTACTAAGTTTATCCCATTCCCCTTTTATCACATTTGAAAGTAATTCAAATGTGCCAGGCGCATGTAAGAATTTCTGAATTTCAGGTTGAACACGGTCGACAATTGAAGAAGATTCCCCCACAAACATTTGTATCATATTTCCAAATGTCCCTTTAGACGAGAGAAAATCGTCAATTAATCGTTTTACCGTTAATCTCCCTTCTTCAGATGCAAAGTACGTTTCCCCTTTAGAAATGATATAACTTACCAGTTCAGGAATTTGTTCATCTGCTTTTTGGTGCCATTGTTCAGGAGCTAAATCTCTCAAGCTTTTCGAGGATATTTGGGATTTGAGTGATGCCATTTGATCGTCGATTATTGAGTCTATTTTTCCATCAACTAGGTTAGGCACTTGTTGAATCCCAGCTTTTCCTAACCATTGTTGAATTGTCCATTTCGATTCAAAGACATGTTTCAATAGTTGTCCTTGAATCCACAATTCTGCTTTGTCACGCATATCAGTTGAAAAGAATCGGCGTTTAAACGTTTCAGGTGTTAATAAGTGTTCAACCACCGTTTTACCAAGTTGCTTCGCTAACTCATCTCTTCGCTTAGGTATGAGTCCTGGTGTAAATGGAACTCTCCACTTGCCAATATATTTCGCTTCATGAGGGCGAAATAACATCTTTATTGCAAGATGATTGGTATATCCACCAATCAACGCACCAATGAGTATCATGAATAGTAATGTCCAAATAAAGTTCACGTAGTTCACCTTTTTCTGTCAAGCTGCCTATCATTATAACAGATAGTAGCAGTTTGTTAAAAATGTGAACTCCTTATTCACAAGGCATTATACATTGTTGAGAATCGGATTGCATGCTCCATTTCATCATGCATCGCAATAAAGAGAGGATTATATGCTTGGGGAATGGGGATAGTAAGAAGCATATCTTTATAAAATTCTGTCGCTTCTAATTCGCCCACTAAGGAATCTTTTACCGCCTTTTTAAAATCAGTTGGTGAATTAGGTTTTTTTAGGTTTTGAACAAATTGACCAGTCAGCATATAATAGAGTTGCTGAAACATTTCATAGTGACTTTTTTCATCTTCCATGACATGCTTAATGAACGATTGCCAATAAGGGTCGCTCGTTAACTTTAACATGGATTTATAAAAATAATAATCTCGATACTCGCCTTCTATGGCTTGTTTTAACTTATCAGTAAACAATAGGCCACTCCTTTTTCGCCTTTTTCTTAGCGTATGCGGGTATGCCTTCACCTATGAAAGGAGCAGATTTTATGCTACAACATTTCAACTTCAAACCGATGTATGATAACAATCAATTACCAGGATGGACAATTTCTTTTTTTTACAAACAATCTCGCTATAGTGGCGAATACTTACCCGATGGTTCAATCATTTGGACGGGCACTACTCCCCCAACTAATGAAGAAGATGTTAAAAAGATGATTCATGAATTAATGCTTTTTCATGTCTATGATTGATCATTAGAACATGAAATGATAGTTGAGGATCACAAATTTCGAGTATGATAATGGCAAATTGAGTAGAATGTCGGCACTTATAAGCCTCTTCAATAACCTATACATAACTAAAGCTAGAAACGTATAAATAACACGTTTCTAGCTTTTAATTGAGTAATTTATCTGCTTTTGACTAACATATTCACTGCTTCTTGAATGGCATTTTCAGCCGATGTGCCTTTTTGACTGGACTCTATGATGCAACCTTCTAAATTTTTTGCAACCACTAACCCTATCGTACGATCTGTTGCAGAACGTACAGCAGAAAGTTGAGTCACAACATCACGGCAATCCTTTTGATCTTCCATCATTTTTATAACACCCCGCACTTGTCCTTCAAGGCGTCTCAACCGATTCATCACATCTTTATCATAATGCAAAACTGTCACTCCTAACTTACGTTTGTTCTTCATTATAAGATATCTGATTTGACAAGAAAAAGCTACACCCTTAAAATATCTGTCTTATATTTCCTTGATACAAATTAACATTCATTTGGCAAGGTGGTTTCTAATGAAAATTTTTAGAACAAATTGATGTGAAAAAGGGATTACCCCTTATCCCACTTGAGGCTTAAGAGCTGCTCCAGATTGTAAACGGTACATTTGTTCATATCGGCCGCCCAACTCGACTAATTCATCATGTGACCCTTGCTCCACAATTTCACCTCGTTCTAATACTAAAATACGATTTGCATTTTTAATAGTAGAAAGTCGATGAGCAATCACGAACGTTGTGCGTCCTTTTTTTAATACTTCCATCGCATGTTGAATGATTTCTTCTGTTTCTGTGTCAATATTTGAGGTCGCTTCGTCTAAAATTAATATCGCTGGATCAAAAGCTAATGCTCTCGCAAACGATATTAATTGTCGTTGACCTGAAGAAAGTGTGCTTCCTTTTTCAATTACGGGTTCATCAATGCCGCTTGCAAAATGCTTTAGGACTCGTTCTCCTCCAACAGCATCTAAAGAAGCTTGAACTTTTTCACGAGAAATTCTTGGGTCGCCTAGACTAACATTCGTCTCAATCGTCCCTGTAAATAAATAAGGATCTTGTAACACAATTCCCATATGGTCTCGAATGGTTTGTCGTGATAAGTCCTGGATATTCATCCCGTCTATTGTAATGCTACCTTTTGACACATCGTAGAAACGGAACAACAAGTTCATAATGGAACTCTTTCCTGAACCAGTATGGCCAACTAGCGCCACTGTCTCTCCTTTCTTCGCTTCAAATGAAATGTCTTTTAGTACATACTCTTCATTTTTATAAGCAAACCAGACATTTTCGAATTGAACATTTCCTGAATATCTGGCAATTTTTGCATCACTAACCTCTTCCCCTTGACGGTCGAGTAAACGGAAAACCCGCTCTGCTGCAACCAAAGCTTGCTCTAGTTTAGCTAACTGATTTACGATGCCTGATACAGGGTGAAATAGTCGAGTGATGTAATCAACAAATGCATATAACACACCAACTGAAATTGCTGAAGTGGCTGACAAAGAAGCTCCACCGAAATACCAAATGAATAAGACAAATGTCATTGAGCGAATAACGCCGACTAAGTTATGAGACGTTCCAGCGTCCAAGTACAATAATTTATTTTGATACTTATAATGTTCACGATTCATCACTTCAAATTCTTCTTGCATTTGTGCTTCACGTCGAAACGCTTGAATGATGGTCATTCCTTGAATGGACTCATTGATCATCGCGTTCATATCACTCACTTTAGCTCGAACAATGTGATTGTATTTAGATGCGTACTTCCGGTACATATTCATCCAAATAAACAAAATTGGCAAGACGAATAATGCAATTGCAGCCATTTTCCAATCAAGGATGAATAAAGCCACATAAATTCCTGAAATGTACATACCACTAGTCGCAAATTGAGATAACACGGTCACATATAACTCTCGAATTGCTTCAGTATCATTCGTAATACGGGCAACCACTTTGCCAGCAGGCAAATTATCAAAGTAACGAATCGGTAGTGTTTGGATATGTTGATAAACATCGTTTCTCATTTTTTGAATAACCCGATTTGCCACTTTTTGTAGCAATAAGTACTCGCCGTATTTAAATATGGCAGATACAAAAGTTAATCCGAAAAATATACTTAACAACACTGCAATCGGTTTAAACTCGATTGCTGCGCCTACCGTATCTGTCATATGATCGTCAATAATTTTTTTGGCAATTAGGGGACCTGCTAAATCTGCAGCCACTGCAATTGTTAGCATGGAGATTCCTACAATTAGAATTTTTTTATAGTGCATGGCATATTGCCATAATCTTTTTCCTGTACTCATGATGACACCTCCTCAATTTGCTGGCGATCGAATTGTTCTTTATACCAACCCTCATTCGCAAGCAAATCTTCATGTGTACCCGCTTCAATTATAACCCCATCATCTAATACAATAATCCAGTCTGCATGTTGAATTGCAGATAATCGATGAGTAGTAATAATTGTGGTCTTTTCATTTCGCTCCTGTTGAATATTTTCAATAATACGTGCTTCAGTTTTTGCATCAACTGCAGATAATGAATCATCTAATATTAATATCTCTGGATTTTTTATAAGTGCACGTGCAATTGAAATCCGTTGTTTTTGCCCTCCAGATAACGCAACCCCTTTTTCACCAACAAGCGTGTCTAATCCTTGAGGCAGCATCTCTAAATCTTTTTGGAAATGTGATAAACGGATTGCAGTTTCAATGTCTTCTTCCGTTCCGTCTGCTTGACCGAATAAAATATTCTCTCGAATGGTTCGTGAAAATAACACGTGATCTTGAGGTACATAGCCAATCCAGTTGCGAATCTGGTCTTTTGTTTGATCTTCTATTGGTACATTTGCAAGTGAAAGTGTTCCCTCCCCTACTGGATATTCACGGAGTAACTGTCTAATCAATGTGGTTTTTCCACTTCCCGTTTTGCCGACGATGCCAAGTGTTTGACCTCTCTCTAACTGTAAATTTATTTTGCTTAAGTTCACTATTGACGATTGTGGATATTGAAATTTCACATCCTTAAAATCGATACTCTCTGGTTGTTGAATTTTTATAGGGTGAGAAGCATCTTTCACATCTTCTTCATAATCAAGAGTTTCTTGAACGCGATCTAGAGATGCGTTCCCGCGTTGCATGATGTTGATTAATTCACCAATCGCAAACATAGGCCAAATAATCATTCCTAAATAGACGTTAAAGGCAACTAAATCGCCGAGTGTCATTTGCCCTTCTGAAACTAAGAACGCCCCGTATCCTAGGCCAATCATATAACTAATGCCTGTTAAGACTTTCGTAATCGGATTAAATAATGCGTCAATTTTTTCAACTTCCATGTTTTTCGCATAGACATCTTCTGTCATGTCATCGAATTGTTTCTCCGATGCTCGTTCTTGCACATACGCTCGGATGACACGAACACCTGCTACAGCTTCTAGTACACCATCATTCATATCACCAAATGCATCTTGTGCTTTGATGTACTTCTCATGGATGCGTTTCCCCAGAACCTGCATGAGAATTGCGAGAAGCGGCAGAGGTAGTAAAGCTGCAAACGTCAGTTTCCAACTAACGAGAATCCCCATTGTCACTAATATGGTTAGCATATAAAGGGAGGAATCAATTAAGGTTAAAATCCCGAATCCTGCGGTAGTAGATACTGCTTTTAAATCATTTGTCGCTCGCGCCATCAAGTCGCCCGTTCGATTTTTTTCATAAAACGAAGGCGTCATCCGCAAAAATTGTTTCATTAAGCGGCTACGCAATTGCTTTTCAATGACATAGGCACCACCAAACAGTTGGTATTGCCAAACAAAATTACTGAGGTAATTCACCACTGTTACAGCCATCAATGCTAATAAGAACATCATAAGTAACCTTGAAGTTAATGTTTGTTGGTAAATCGCATCTATGGATTCACCGAGTAACCATGGAGGCACAACCTCCAATACGTTCGTTACCATTAACAGTGACACTGCAAGTGTATATCTTTTCCAATTTTCAAAGAAAAACCATTTTAATTTAAATAAAACTGAGAACATATCATTTCCTTCTTTCCATTAAAGTTAATCGTTCACTAACCACTGTCTAGAGAATCCTTGATTCTAATTTGTTTTTGATGTTGAAATTTCATCGTTAACACTCCTTTTTTATTTTTATCCAGCTACTAGTTCCGTCTCGCACTTCCGCTTTCGATTTATTATTCCTGCAGACAGCGTCCTAAATGAGAGATACTTTTCACTGATCTATGCAACAGGTTAACCTGGAACAAGAAAAATCTGGAAATAAAAACACATAAAAAAAACACACGCCCTGTTTCCAGATGCGTGTGCGCATGAAAATAGGAACAGATAGTCATACCTGTCCCTTGTTTGGATTTATGTTAACAAGAAATGATTGGCAGGCACGAATATTCTATTTGATTTGAAAAAACTTCAA
>JBFGKX010000121.1:0-7202 GCA_041576455.1 Paenisporosarcina sp.
CTATTACTGAAATTGCTGCAAGTACAAATCGCCCTGATCAAGTGATTGGCATGCACTTTATGAATCCAGTACCAGTGATGAAGCTTGTCGAAATCATCCGCGGGTTAGCAACGACAGATGACGTATACGCAAGCATCGAAGGAATGACAAAAAAACTAGGGAAAATTCCGGTCGAAGTAAATGACTTTCCAGGATTTGTCTCAAATCGTATCCTCATGCCGATGATTAACGAAGCGATTTACACATTGTACGAAGGGGTTGCGACAAAAGAAGCGATTGATGATGTGATGAAGCTCGGGATGAATCATCCGATGGGACCTTTGCAACTAGCTGATTTTATTGGTCTTGATACTTGTTTGTATATTATGGAGATTTTACATGAGGGCTTTGGAGACAGTAAATATCGACCTTGCCCATTGCTTCGAAAATATGTAAAAGCCGGCTGGTTAGGCAAGAAAACAGGTCGAGGTTTTTACGTTTACGAATAGGGGGTATCACCAATGGAACTGAAATTTACAGAAGAACAGTTGATGATGCGCAATATGGTTCGTGACTTTGCGAAAGCGGAAATTGAGCCATACATTGAAAAAATGGAACAAGGTGAATTTCCACGTGAAGTGTTAAATAAAATGGCAGAACTTGGCTTAATGGGCATCACCATTCCAGAAAAGTATGGCGGCTCGGAAATGGACTTTATGAGCTACATCATTGCGATTCATGAATTATCCAAAGTGAGCGCAGTGATTGGAGTCATCCTATCTGTTCACACATCGGTTGGCACAAACCCAATTTTGTACTTCGGAAATGAAGAGCAAAAACAAAAATATGTACCGAAACTAGCTTCAGGGGAATTTTTAGGCGCATTTTGTTTAACTGAACCATCGGCTGGATCGGATGCAGGCTCTATGAAATCAAAAGCAGTTAAAGAAGGAAATTCTTATAAAATCAATGGTTCCAAAGTGTTCATCACAAATGGTGGAGAAGCAGATGTGTATATTGTTTTCGCGACAACTGATGCCTCTCAAGGCTCAAAAGGAGTGTCAGCTTTCATCGTTGAAAAAGACACGCCAGGTCTCATCATTGGAAAAGACGAACACAAAATGGGCCTTCATGGATCTCGTACGGTTCAACTAACATTTGAGGATATGAAAGTGCCGGCTGAAAACTTGCTAGGGCAAGAAGGCGAAGGCTTTAAAATTGCGATGGCAAACTTAGATGTTGGACGAATTGGGATAGCTGCGCAAGCTTTAGGGATTGCCGAAGCTGCATATGAAGCAGCAGTAGGTTACGCAAAAGAGCGAGTACAATTCGGCAAGCCAATTGCAGCTCAACAAGGGGTTGGCTTCAAATTAGCCGACATGGCAACAGCTGTTGAAGCGTCAAAACTATTAATCTATCGTGCTGCAGATTTACGTACAAGAGGACTATCATGTGGTAAAGAAGCATCGATGGCGAAGTTATTTGCATCAAAAACAGCTGTTGAAACGTCAATCGAAGCTGTTCAAGTATTTGGAGGTTACGGCTATACAGAAGACTATCCGGTAGAACGTTATTTCCGAGATGCAAAAGTAACTGAAATTTATGAAGGTACTTCTGAAATCCAACGATTAGTCATCGGCAAACATTTACTTAAATAATTTATATATCAGAGTCGCTACAGGTGGACACTTTCCTGGGGGCAAGCATCAAGCCGCTTCCCTCGCGATGCTCAGTCCAGGGGCTTAATTGGCTTGCTGATCCCCTAGGAGTCGCCACCTTCCGCTCACTTATACTAATAATGATATGTAACAAACCATTGTAGTAAAATTTCGCATTGTAATATAGCGTTTAATTATTTGGTCAGATGGTGAAAAAATTCACGACACTCCTGCCGAATAACTACTTCTAAGAGACCCCTCAGATTGGGGAGGTACGAACCAATCGAGGAGGCTCGTGGGTAGTCGGCGGAAAGGGAGTGAATTTCTTTCACCACGATAGATAATTTAAATTTTAATCAACTAAAAAATATGAGGTGGGCTTAATAATGAATTTTAAATTAACAGAAGAACATGAAATGATTCGTAAAATGGTTCGCGATTTCGCCACGAAAGAAGTAGCACCAACAGCTGCCGAACGCGATGAAGAAGAACGCTTTGATCGTGAAATTTTTGACAAAATGGCTGAGCTAGGACTTACGGGGATTCCTTGGCCGGAAGAATACGGTGGAATTGGTTCAGATTACTTGGCTTACTGCATCGCAGTAGAAGAATTATCACGCGTATGTGCATCAACGGGTGTAACGCTTTCTGCTCATACTTCACTAGCAGGGTGGCCGATCTTTAAATACGGCAATGAAGAACAGAAGCAAAAATACTTACGTCCAATGGCAGAAGGCACGAAAATCGGCGGATACGGGTTAACGGAAGCTAGTTCAGGTTCTGACGCTGGTGGCATGAAAACGTCAGCTAAATTAGATGGCGATCACTATGTGTTGAATGGGTCAAAAATCTTCATTACGAACGGCGGAATTGCCGATATTTACGTCGTGTTTGCTGTAACTGATCCAACTTCTAAACATAAAGGCACAAGTGCATTCATTGTAGAAGCGGGCTATGAAGGATTCTCAGTTGGGAAAAAAGAAAAGAAACTCGGAATTCGTTCTTCTCCAACTACAGAAATTATTTTTGATAATTGTCGTATACCAAAAGAGAACTTACTTGGTGAAGAAGGCGAAGGGTTTATCATTGCCATGAAAACACTTGATGGTGGACGTAACGGAATCGCAGCTCAAGCTGTTGGGATAGCACAAGGCGCACTTGATGCTTCGGTCGATTACGCGAAAGAACGTGTACAATTCGGCAAACCAATCGCTGCTAACCAAGGAGTTTCTTTTAAACTAGCTGATATGGCAACTTCTATCGAGGCTTCTCGTTTGCTTACGTATCAAGCAGCTTGGTTAGAATCAAACGGACATTCGTACGGGAAAGAATCAGCAATGGCGAAGTTAATGGCTGGAGATACAGCGATGAAAGTAACTGTGGAAGCGGTTCAAGTATTCGGCGGCTACGGATATACAAAAGATTATCCAGTAGAACGTTACATGCGCGACGCGAAAATCACACAAATTTACGAGGGTACGCAAGAAATTCAACGTCTTGTTATTTCTCGTATGCTCACGAAATAAGTCTTGAAAGAAATGAAAGCTAAACGCAAAGTTCAAACGTCGGTGAAAGATGAAAGCCTCATAACAAAACGCCGAAATCAAATGATTCGTGGAGCTGTCGCGCTCTTTAAAGAAAAAGGCTTTCATCGTACAACTACTCGTGAAATCGCAAAAGAAGCAGGCTTTAGCATCGGGACATTATATGAATACATTCGCACAAAAGAAGATGTGTTGTATTTAGTGTGTGACAGCATTTATGAAGAAGTACAGGAGCGCTTATCAGCACTTCCGACGCAAGCGGGCACTGTGGAAGGCTTGAAGACGGCTATTCGTCACTACTATTTACTCATTGATGAAATGCAGGATGAATTTATCGTCATGTATCAAGAATCAAAGTCGTTACCTAAAGACGCATTGCATTATGTATTAAATAAAGAATTAGAGATGGTCGCGATTTTTGAAGACATTCTTCATGCATGTTGTGATTCAGGTGAATGTCAACTGACTCCAGATGCTGTAAAGCTAGCGGCACACCATTTAGTTGTGCAAGGTCAAATGTGGGCGTTCAGACGATGGGGTCTTCACCGAGATATGAAAATCGAGGAGTTTATTGAAGGACAAACAACGTTTTTATTACAGGGGATACAAGGGAATGGGGGAACAGCATGACAGCAACAGTCGAAATTTATCGTCCAATCAATCATGTGCGGTTTGTAACCGCTTCGAGCCTTTTTGATGGGCACGACGCGTCGATTAACATTATGCGTCGTATTTTACAGTCAACAGGTGCAGAAGTGATTCATTTAGGGCATAACCGTTCAGTAGAAGAAGTCGTAAATGCAGCGATACAAGAAGATGCGCATGGGATTGCAATTTCTTCTTATCAAGGCGGTCACGTTGAATATTTTAAATACATGTACGATTTATTAGCTGAACGAGGAGCTCCGCATATTCGCATTTACGGGGGTGGTGGTGGGGTCATCATTCCAAAAGAAATTAAAGATTTACATGATTACGGCATTGCGTGGATTTTCTCACCAGAAGACGGTCGTACATTAGGGCTTCAAGGCATGATCAATCGAATGGTAGAAGACTGCGATAAAGCGGTAGAAATGAAAAATGCTACAGAGCAGTTGACACAAGTGGATACAAATCATCCTGAGATATTGGCGCATTTAATTAGTGTGGCTGAAGACGGGGCGAAAAAAGACAGCGCGGAAGCAAAAGCATTAGTTGAAAAAGCGCGTGAACTATCAAAAGGAACGCCTGTACTTGGCATCACCGGAACGGGTGGAGCAGGTAAATCTTCATTAACCGATGAGTTAATTCGTCGATTCCTTTCTGAACTGCCAGATAAAAAAGTAGCTGTCATATCCATTGATCCAACGAAACAGAAAACGGGTGGAGCTTTACTTGGAGATCGTATTCGCATGAATGCTATTTTTAACAAACGCGTCTTTATGCGCAGCTTAGCAACTCGTGGTTCTCGTACTGAATTATCAGGTGCAATTGGCGATGTACTCGACGTCGTGAAAGTAGCTGGTTACGATTTAATCATCGTTGAAACGAGCGGAATCGGGCAAGGGGATGCCGAAATTACAAATGTCGCTGACGTCTCTATGTATGTCATGACAAGTGAATTTGGCGCACCATCCCAATTAGAAAAAATCGACATGATTGATTTTGCAGACTTAATTGTCATTAATAAATACGAACGAAAAGGCTCTGAAGACGCACTTCGTCAAGTACAAAAGCAATATCAACGCAGCCGTGGTTTATGGGATACGTCAATTGATACAATGCCTGTTTACGGAACAATTGCAAGTCAGTTTAACGACAAGGGCACGAACTCACTGTTCGCGGCTTTAGTGTCGCGCGTGAATGAAGTCTGTGGAACAAACTGGGAAACAACTTATGAGCAATTCGTAAAAACACAAAAACAAAACGTGATTATTCCTAATGACCGTCGCTACTATTTACGTGAAATTACAGATGCAGTTCGCGGGTATCACAAAAAGTCCGACCAGCAAGTAGGCTTCGCGCGTCGTTTATTCCAATTAGAAGGCGCGATTGAAGCAGTAAATGAAAAGGCACCGAATGATGCATTAGTCGCTTCGTTGACTTCGCTAGCAGAAGGCGTCCGCAACGAATTAACAGCCGAATCAAAACGCATTTTAGATAATTGGCATGCGTTAAAAGAAGCCTATAAGGGCGATGAATTCATCACGAAAGTTCGCGACAAAGAAATTCGCACGATTTTACGTACTGAAAGTTTATCAGGGTTAAAAATTCCGAAAGTGGTATTACCGAAGTTCGTCGATTATGGGGAGATCTTACGTTGGGTGTATAAAGAAAATGTACCGGGCTCTTTCCCTTATACGGCAGGCGTATTTCCATTTAAGCGCGAAGGGGAAGATCCAAAACGTCAATTCGCTGGAGAAGGGACACCAGAGCGCACAAACCGTCGCTTCCATTACTTATCAAAAGATGACGATGCCAAACGTTTATCAACTGCATTTGACTCGGTAACATTATATGGCGAAGATCCAGATGAGCGCCCAGACATTTTCGGGAAAGTCGGCGAATCTGGCGTTAGCATTTGTACATTGGATGATATGAAGAAGTTGTATGATGGCTTTGACTTATGTGCTCCTTCAACATCCGTTTCAATGACCATCAACGGACCAGCGCCAATTATACTTGCGATGTTTATGAATACAGCGATTGACCAACAAGTGAAAATTAATGAAGAAAAATTTGGTCGAGCATTAACAGTTGAAGAATTCACAGAAGTTCGCGAAAAAACAATGCAAGTTGTGCGTGGAACGGTTCAAGCGGATATTTTAAAAGAAGACCAAGGACAAAATACGTGTATTTTCTCTACGGAATTCGCACTTCGCATGATGGGGGACATTCAACAATTCTTTATCGATTCAAAAGTGCGTAACTATTACTCTGTCTCGATTTCTGGCTATCATATCGCGGAAGCGGGAGCGAATCCAATTTCGCAATTAGCCTTTACATTAGCAAATGGGTTCACATACGTAGAGTACTACTTGAGCCGAGGGATGAACATTGACGATTTTGCACCAAATTTATCTTTCTTCTTCTCGAACGGTTTAGACCCAGAATATACAGTTATTGGCCGAGTCGCTCGTCGCATTTGGGCAGTTGTCATGCGCGATAAATACGGCGCAAATGACCGTAGCCAAAAATTGAAGTATCACGTGCAAACGTCAGGGCGAAGCCTTCATGCGCAAGAAATCGATTTCAATGACATTCGTACAACCTTGCAAGCGCTGATGGCACTTCAAGATAACTGTAACTCGCTCCATACAAATGCGTATGATGAAGCCATCACAACTCCGACAGAAGAATCAGTTCGTCGAGCTATGGCCATTCAAATGATTATCACAAAAGAGCTCGGTCTTGCGAAAAATGAAAACCCACTTCAAGGTGCGTTCATTATTGAAGAAATGACAGACCTAGTGGAAGAAGCGGTGCTTTCAGAATTTGATCGCATTAACGACCGTGGCGGTGTACTTGGTGCGATGGAAACTCAGTACCAACGTGGTAAAATTCAAGAAGAATCCATGCACTATGAAATGCTGAAGCACACGGGCGAATTGCCAATTATCGGTGTGAACACTTATTTAAATCCAAACCCACCGTCATCTGACGATATTGATAATATGGAAATTGCACGTTCGACAAGTGACGAAAAAGAAACGCAAATTCGCAACTTACGTGCATTCCAAGCCCGCAATGCGACTGAATCAGAAGCAGCTCTCAAACGATTAAAAGAAGTAGCTGTCACAGGTGGCAACATCTTTGAACAACTTATGGACACCGTAAAAGTAGCATCACTTGGTCAAATTACAAACGCTTTATATGAAGTCGGCGGACAATACCGTCGCAATATGTAAAAGTGTAATAGATAAAACGTGCGACCCGACTTGTCGGGTCGTTTTTCTTTTGGATGAGCGCGAGATATTTCAACAAGTAGAACTGCTTAAGAAACGAGTTTGATCGATAAATGTGCCAGAATGATCGATAAATC
>JBFGKX010000122.1:0-7196 GCA_041576455.1 Paenisporosarcina sp.
GACCAACTTGTACCTGCGAATCACCTTGTTCGCAAAATTGAGTCTGCGCTTGATTTCTCTTTTATGTATGAATTGGTAGAAGATATGTATTCGGAAGTAGGTCGACCAAGCATTGATCCAGTTATTTTAGTTAAATTGGCAAACGGAATTAATATAAATATAATTTTTTCAATTAAAACTAATACATTTGCCAAATTATGTGAACAGACGTATACTAATTGCATAACTGAGGTGTTACTTTTAATGAATACTATTGAAGAATTTTTACCTACATCATTTGAGAATATGGCAATGAATGGGCCAGTCGTTTTAATGCAATGGTCAATTGAAAAAGATCAGCAAATTATAAATCATATAACCCCAAATATAGAACGAATTTTCGGATACAAACCAGAAGAAGTGACTTCAGGACAAACGCCTTTATTTTCATATGTCATTGAAGAAGACCAAGAAAAATTTATAAATATCATGAACCAACGAATTTTAAACAAAAGTTCATTTTGGGAATCTTCATATCGGATTTATGCAAAAAACGGTGATATCCGCTATACCACAACTTATACATACATGATGGAAAATCCATTAACACATGAATATTCACTAATTTCATACCTTTTTGATCAAACAGAAATCAAAAAAGAAATGAGTATGCACATTGCTCTTGAACATCGTTGGGCAACTGCCATTGATAGTGCAAAAGAAGGCGTGTGGGATTGGAATTTACAGTCAAATGATGTGTTTTTATCCAAACATTGGAAAAGTATGCTTGGTTATAAAGAGCATGAGATTCCAGATGAACTCAATGAATGGAAGAAACGAATTCACCCACAAGATGTGGAAAGAGTTTTTAAGGTTCTAAATAATCATATTCACCAAGAATCAAGTATTTTTGAATGTGAGCATCGTTTACTCCATGCAGACGGAACCTATCGATGGATTTTGGATCGTGGAAAGGCTATTGAACGAGATGAGCAGGGATTTGCATTGCGAATGATTGGAACCCACGTAGATATAACAGAACGAAAAGAGATCGAGTTTGAATTACAAGAACGGAATAAAGAATTAGAACAATTAATTGAACAGGTAAAAGAGTTGTCAAACACTGATTCGCTAACATTACTTTATAATCGACGAAAAATGATTGAAGAAATAAAAAATGCACAGCATCAGCTTGAATATGAGCATCAGATATACACATTAGCAATACTAGACTTAGATTACTTTAAGAATATCAACGATCAATATGGGCATACGTTTGGAGACATTGCTCTACAAACATTCGCCAATTTATTAAAGCGACAGCTTGGAGATTCGAATGTAATAGGACGTTGGGGAGGAGAAGAGTTCATTATCTTGTTCCCAAGTAAAAATGGAGAAGATTCAAAGCAATTATTAAGCGATTTACAAGAATGCTGTAATGAAGAATTATTAAAATATAGAATGGACTCAGTACGATTGTCATTCTCAGCAGGCATTTGTGAAGTTTTGGACCTTAAATTAAGTGATGAGATTATTCAATATGCAGATCAAGCCTTATATCTGGCAAAATCACTCGGTCGTCAGCAAGTGATTATTCATAAAGAAGGACTTCCAATTATGTAATTGGAAGTCCTTTTTTATGCAACCATTCCTCAATCCAGAACTCTTCTGCTAATGATTTTCGATTGAGATATGCTGAAAGTGTTTGAAGCTGTTCATTTATTAAAAGTTCCATTTCTATATAGTTTTTACGCGTGGGAATTTGGTCAGCTACTTCTCCTTTAGTCGTAAAAACAAAATAGTATGAACCGATTGTTCGAAAAATAAAAATCATATCTGGAAATTCATTGAAAATTGCCTTCACTTGATATCTTTTGGTATAACTCCATTGAATGAGTTTCATATCTTTCACCCTTTCAATAGACTATTGTACAAATAAATACAGGGGAACACAAGTTTGTATCGATAAAAAACATTTCAGAGTTGTGGTCAGACGTCTGATATGATTTACTTAGTAGTGAACAATTTTAAATAGGGGACTGAAAATATGAATTCGCAAAAATCATTTACTTCTTTATTACTTGCTATTTTCTTGATTTCTTTAAACTTAAGGCCAGCTGTTACATCAATTGGACCTTTGCTTGATACAATTCGCAACGACTTACAACTAACGAACAGTGAAGTTAGTTTATTAACCGCTGTGCCAGTTATTTGTATGGGACTGTTTGCACCACTTGCTGTTCATTGGCTTAACAAATTTGGTCAAAAACGTGGAATCTCCTTGTTACTAGGAGTAATAGGTATTTTAACACTTGTGCGCGCGTGGTTACATGACTACGTTTCTTTATTAATTACGGCGTTTGTGATAGGTGTTGCTATTGCAATTATTGGGCCTATTATTTCATCATTAATTAAAGAGAAATTCCCGACTCGTATGGCTTCTGCTATTGGAATCTACTCACTAGGTATGGGAGCAGGAGCTACATTAAGTGCTGGTTTAACTGGCGTCTTATATGTTTGGATGGGGCAACAATGGGAATTTGCGTTGGCATTTTGGTCTGCACTTGCATTACTGGCTTATTTAGTTTGGTTAGTTGCGATGAAGCCACAACCTGAAATTACTGTTCACATTGATGTGGAAAAGCAACCTTTGTTCCGTTCTCCATGGACTAACACTAGAGCTTGGCTTATTTTATTGTTCTTTGGTTTCCAAGCTTCATTATTCTTTTCACTTACAACTTGGTTAGCTTCCGCTGCAAGTGAACTTGGCTTAAGTGTTATTCAAGCCGGTACGGTATTAAGTGTCTTAACGATTTCTCAAATTGTCGCAAACATTTTCATACCATTATTACTTGAAAAGTTTTCAAACCGATCATTCTGGATTCATTTCTCTTTATTAATCGGAACAGTTGGCATCGTTATGTTACTGACGAATAATATTACTATGATTTGGCCAGCTTCAATTTTATTAGGATTTGCTTTGGGGGGATTATTCCCACTTTCATTATTGTTACCTCTTGATGAGACCGTTGATGCTAAAGAAGCTAATGCTTGGACAGCGATGGTTCAAACAGGTGGATTTATTATGGGGGGACTTGTCCCGTTAGCAATAGGTATTTTATATGACGTATCTGGAACACATCAAATTACGTATTATGTCATGCTTGGGTTAATCGTTGGCATGTTTATCGTCACTTTATTGCTAAATAAAAAAACCTCGCATACGCAAGGCTAGTAAAACATTATTTCTTCCAATTTTCTTGAATAAATTCATCACGGCCGGACATTGCGCGATCTTCAGCGTAATGATCTGGCTTTTTTTTATAATAATCTTGATGATAGTCTTCAGCTTCGTAAAAAACTTGAGCTGGACGAATCGTTGTGACGATAGGCTTTGAAAATTTCCCGCTTTCTGCTAATTCTTGCTTCGATTTCTTGGCCACTTCAACTTGTTCATCACTGTGCGTAAAAATTGCAGTTCGATAAGATTCGCCTCGGTCTTGAAATTGGCCCTCATCATCTGTTGGGTCAATTTGTTGCCAGAAAATTTCAAGTAACTGTTCATATGTAAAAATTGATGGGTCAAATTTGATTTGAACAACCTCTAAGTACCCAGAATCTCCTTTTTTTACATCTTCATAAGTTGGGTTTTCAATATGACCACCCATGTAACCAGAAGTCACAGATTCGATTCCATCCCATTGATCAAAAGGTTTGACCATACACCAAAAACATCCACCTGCAAAAGTAGCTTTTTCCATTATAAATGACCCCTCTCATTCCCTGCATAAATCGTATTGTAGCACTTGCATCATCATGCCTCAACAACTATGATTGAATAGGTTAAATGCAACCTATTTTTCCATATTTCGTTATATTATTAGTACTTAAAGAAAGGGGGGGCATTATGGATCACCAAGTCCCAAATCGTCGAAGCATGAGGAAGAAAAGAAAGTTTCGTTTAGGCCGTTTTATCATGTCCTTTCTAATTCTACTTGGTATGGGAATCCTAGTATTTTCAATCGTACAATATAAAGCTGGAAAAGACTTAGCTTTAACTAATGAAAAAATTAATGTTGAGTTTACAGGAGATCCACTTGATGTGAAGAATCCAATGATTGAAAATGTACTAGTTTTAGGAGTCGATAGTAGAGGGGAAGAAAAATCAAGAACTGATACGATGATGTTAGTTTCTTGGAATAAAGAAACTGACGAAATAAATGTCGTTTCATTTATGCGGGATATTTATGCGCAAATTCCTGGATACAAATCGTACAAGTTAAATACGGCATATTATTTAGGGAATGTCCAACTCGTGAAAGATACAATTTCTAGTATGTTTGGCGTTTCAATTCATCATTACGCACTTATTGATTTTAAGAGTTTTGAATCGTTAGTTGACATAGTCGCACCTAAAGGGATAAAAATTGATGTTGAAAAATCCATGTCAGAAAAAATCGGTGTGACGCTTGAACCGGGTGTTCAACAATTAACTGGTCAAGAACTGCTAGGATATGCAAGAT
This sequence comes from Paenisporosarcina sp., assembly GCA_041576455.1. Taxonomy (GTDB): domain Bacteria; phylum Bacillota; class Bacilli; order Bacillales_A; family Planococcaceae; genus Paenisporosarcina. The sequence goes on from JBFGKX010000122.1 coordinate 4,503, forward strand.
TTCGTGCAGATGCAGAAGGGGACTTTGGACGAGTCGCGAGACAACAAAAAGTCATGGAAGCCCTAAAAGAAGAAATTCTTAATCCTAAAAATGCAATTCATTATCCGAAATTTGCCGGTGCGATTCAGGGATATGTACAATCTGATTACACGACAATAGATGAAGTAAAAAAAGTCCTTAGCTTAGCTTTTAGTGGAGGGGTTGATGTCAATAAGTTAACTATTCCAGTTGAACATAGTTATGATTTTAAATCATACGCTGGTGTTGGATCAGTTATCGAAATTAACATCGAACAAAATAAACAAGAGTTAAGTAATTTTCTTGGAATGCGGTTACGATAATGGCTAGTTATCAACACATTTTTTCTAGCTTATTTACTCTTAGTTGAAGTATGTTTAAGCTGATCAGAAATTGAAAGCGAGGAAATGTAATGCAGCCTGAAAAACCATCATTTTTTTCGACAAAGCTTATTCAATTTTTAGGCGGTCGAAATACCCTCTTTTTATTACTAACACTTTTTCTAATCGGTTTAATTATTTGGATTTTCGATATCATCTCTTTTATTTTTTATCCACTTCAGATATTATTGTCCAATGTCGCTCTACCCGTAATTCTTGCAACAATTGCCTACTACCTATTAAGACCATTACTAAATCTTCTAGAAGCAATAAGAATTCCAAAAATTTGGGGGATTCTTGTTATTTTACTCGGATTAATCGGTTTGATGACACTATTAATTGTATTAGGGTTTCCTTTTTTGAAAATCCAAATAACAAACTTAGTTCAAGATTTCCCTGAATATTTTAAACAACTGGTGAAGTCCTTTGACGGCTTTCTCCGTTCTTCTATCTTTTCAAGTTATTATTTGAATTTAGCATTTGATATTGATTCATTGATGAAACAAGTTCCTGAAGATATCGCTAACACTTTACAGAACGCTGTAGGTGGCTTAGCTAATGGTATTGGACGCCTCATCTCAACAGTCACAGGACTAATCCTTGCAATCGTAACGGTTCCATTTATTTTATTTTACCTTTTAAAAGATGGAGATAAGCTACCTGCATACATCCTTAACTTGTTGCCTCCACGCATGCGTGCAGATACACTTCAAGTTATGAGAGAAGCGGATAAGCAAATCAGTGCATACATACTTGGTCAAATTGTCGTATCGATTTGTATTGGAGTTATGGTATTTATCGGATTCGTTATTATCGGGATGGATTATGCTCTATTACTCGGCGTTATCGCCATGATTACGAGTGTGGTTCCTTATTTAGGGCCGATTATTGCAATTGTACCAGCAGCGGTAATTGCGATTGTTACCTCTCCATTTATGCTAGTTAAATTAGCAATTGTATGGACAGTTGTTCAACTAATTGAAGGGAAGTTTATTTCCCCTCAAATTATGGGTAAATCATTACATATACATCCAATCACGATTATTTTTGTGTTATTGACAATGGGTTCGTTATTTGGAGTTCCTGGTGTGATTTTAGGAATTCCGGGTTATGCTTTACTTAAGGTATTGGTTACACATTTTTACAAAATATTGAAACGAAGATACAATAAATATGAAATGAATCCAGAGTATCATTATAAAAAATCAACTCTTAATTAGTGTTTAAGAATTAAATAGCAATCGTGATTTTTATTTAGTAGGGAGGAAGAAACATGCTTAAGAAGTTTTTATCTACAATTGGGATAGGTTCAATGAAAGTTGATACAATTGTTGAACAACCAATCATTGCACACGGTGAAGCCCTATCTGGGACCATCTACATTGATGGCGGTCAAAGTGATCAAATGATTGAATACATTAAACTTGAAGTATTTAAAAGAATTGAAGGGGTTCGGGTAGACAGCGATTTTGATGTGACAGAAGATTGTGTGGCTAAACATACAATTGAAATGGTTGGTTCCGTAAAGTCGAAAGAAACAAGAATGGTTCCTTTTGAATTAATGCCCGATGAGCGATGGGATTCTAATAATGAAGATGAAAAACTCTTTCTTCGGACATCAATTAGCATATTAAATGCAGTTGATGTGCAAGACGAGGATGAAATTGTGTATGGCAAAGATCTAGGATAATAGATGATGAATGCCACTTCCTTTCATTAGGGAGTGGCACTTTCTTTTTATATCCAGATTTTGTGCATCAAATTTATTACAAAAATTAAGTTATTTGCATTATGCAATTAATCCTATATAAATTAACTTGCAAAATGCAAATAACCTTTATTGTTGATGTTAGTGTTGAAAAACGAGAAGATAAAGTTAGTTATTGAATAAACCGTGAGAGGAGATTGATCAACTTGACCATTAATTTACAAGCAACGACAACCTTACATAATGGAGTTAAAATGCCTTGGCTAGGTTTGGGTGTATTTAAAGTAGAAGAAGGGCCAGAAGTAATATCAGCTGTTAAAACTGCCATTAAAATGGGTTATCGCAGCATCGATACGGCAGCAATTTATCAAAATGAAGAAGGGGTTGGAATCGGAATTCGCGAAGGAATTAAAGAAGCAGGAATCTCGCGAGAAGATTTATTTATTACCTCAAAAGTTTGGAATGCTGATTTTGGCTATGACTCTACGCTAGAAGCATATGAAACGAGCTTAAAAAAACTAGCACTAGATTATTTAGATTTATATTTAATTCATTGGCCAGTTGCAGGGAAGTATAAAGAAACTTGGA
>JBFGKX010000123.1:0-7192 GCA_041576455.1 Paenisporosarcina sp.
TCTTGGGAACAGTCTTTTTTGAGTTAATTGAACGCACGCCATCCAATGTCACTTCGATAGAAAAAATCTTTCCACTCTAATTCTGACAGTCCCGCGTACACTTGGTGTTGCGCTTGTTGCAAAGAAGACGTTTTGGCAGCAATAAAAATCACTCGTCCGCCATTGCCAATGAATTGACCATTCACTTCTTTCGTTCCAGCATGATACACGTGCAAATCGCCATTTAGATCAGCTAAATTAGGCAATGCAGCACCTCGTTTTGCATGTTCTGGATATCCATTTGCTGCTATAACAACTCCCAACATTGCATCTTTCGACCACTCCAATTCAAATGGCTTTTCATCGAGCAAAGCGGTCATGAATGCGCCAAAATCAGAAGTCATTCTTGGTAAGACAACTTGTGTTTCGGGATCACCGAATCGTGCATTAAATTCAATGACTTTTGGCCCTTCCTTCGTCAAAATTAATCCTGCATAAAGGATTCCAGTAAAAGGCATCCCCTCTAAAGTCATCGCTTTGACAGTCGGAATGACAATTGACTCGTACGCGTGTTGAACGACTTCTTCTGATATATGTGGAACTGGTGAATAAGCACCCATTCCACCTGTATTAGGACCTAGATCTCCGTCAAATGCTCGTTTGTGATCTTGAGCAATGACCATGGGGTAGATATGTCCATTATGCACAAATGACATATAAGAGAACTCTTCTCCATCGAGAAATTCCTCAATGACCACACGCGATGACGAGTCACCAAACTTTTGGTTGCCAATCATGTCCTCCACCGATTCAATCGCTTCTGCTACAGTTGTGGCAACAACAACACCTTTTCCTGCTGCTAGTCCATCCGCTTTCACCACAATTGGTGCACCCATTTTCTGTATATAAGCTTTTGCTTTCGTTACATCTGTAAATGTTTCATAAGAAGCAGTTGGAATCTTATATTTTTTCATTAATTCTTTCGCGAACGATTTACTGCCTTCAATCTGAGCAGCCGCTTTTGTTGGTCCAAAAACACGTAACCCTTCTGCATTAAAATGATTAACAATCCCTGCTGCTAGCGGTTGTTCCGGTCCCACAAAGGTTAAATCAATGCCATTCTCATGAACAAAGGCAGCCAACATGTCAAATTCCATTGCGCTAATAGCAACGCATGTTGCATCTTCCTTCATTCCATCGTTCCCTGGGGCAACAAACACTTCCGAAACAGATGGCGCATTTTTAAATTGACGTACAATGGCATGTTCACGACCCCCACTGCCAATCACAAGCACTTTCATCTAAGTTCCCCCTTAACATCAATTCAATAGGCGCATTAAGAGATATATGGACTCATTGAACATCCCTTAGTGTTTAAAGTGACGTACCCCTGTAAAGACCATCGCAATTCCATATTCATTAGCTTTGGCAATAGAATCACTGTCTTTTATCGAACCACCTGGTTGAATAATCGTGGTAATTCCTGCTTTTGCAGCGGCTTCCACTGTATCATTCATTGGGAAAAAGGCGTCTGAAGCTAGAGCTGCGCCTTTAGCTTTACCGGCAGCTTGTTCTAATGCAATTTTTGCCGCTCCTACGCGATTCATTTGCCCTGCCCCAACACCTAATGTCATGTGTGCATCGGTTACGACAATCGCATTGGATTTCACGTGTTTCACAACACTCCAGCCAAGTTTTAGTGCCGTCCATTCTTCCTCAGTCGGGTGTCTGTCTGTCACAACACGCACATCCGCTTCCGCAAATCCAAATGCATCTGGTTGTTGTAATAGCAAGCCGCCTTCAACAGATACCGTATTCCATTGGTCCTTTTTGTGTTGTTCAAATGGAATCGTTAATAAACGAATGTTCTTCTTCTTCATTAAAATCGATAAAGCTTCTTCTGAGAAAGAAGGAGCCAATATAATTTCTAAGAAAATGCCTGAAAGTTGTTCAGCTGTTTGAACGTCCACTTCACGATTTAACGCAACTATCCCGCCAAAAATGGACATGCTATCTGCTTCATACGTTTTTGCGAATGCCTCAGTAATGGTTTTACCAATTCCAACTCCACACGGATTCATATGTTTAACAGCGACCGCAGCTGGCAGTTCAAATTCTTTAACGATTTGAATTGCTGCATTGGCATCTTGAATGTTGTTGTATGAAAGTTCTTTTCCGTGTAGTTGTTGTGCAGAAGCAATGGAGAAATCTGATCCAAGCGCATGTTTGTAGAATGCTGCTTTTTGATGTGGATTTTCTCCGTAGCGAAGTTCCTGTTTTAATTCATATGTAAAAGTCATTTGTTCTGGGAATTCTTCACCGGCTAGTTCTGTTAAATAACTAGAAATATAGGCATCGTAAGAAGCCGTATGACGGAAAACTTTTGCTGCTAAACGGCGACGCGTTTCAACTGTTGTTTTGCCATCCGCTTTTAATTCTTCTAATACAAGTTGATAATCCGTTGCATCCGTAATGACTGTTACATAAGCATGATTTTTCGCAGAAGCTCGTAACATTGCTGGACCACCGATATCAATATTTTCAATTGCATCGTCAGCTGTGACATTCGGTTTTGAGATGGTTTCTCGGAATGGATATAAATTGACACAAACAACTTCTATGGGCTCAATACCATGTTCATTCATTTGGGATAGATGATTGGCATCATCGTGTTTCGCAAGAAGACCTCCGTGTATCATAGGGTTTAACGTTTTGACACGCCCACCTAATATTTCTGGAAATCCTGTTATTTGATCAACCGGTGTAATTGCTACACCATTTTCCTGTAAATACGCTTTCGTTCCACCGGTTGATAAAATTTCATATCCTAACGTCTCAAGCTCTTTTGCAAATTCAAGTATCCCTGATTTATCTGAAACACTAATAAGCGCACGTTTTTTCATTTAAGAATCCCCCATTAAATATAAATGACCGATAATTCTACCGGCTCCATAATTGCTGTAGCGTTTTTATATATAGGTCATGTTCGACTGCATGAAGACGTTTTTCAGTCATTTCAAGATTCCCCTCAACAATTTCAACTGCTTGTTGAGATAAAATCTTCCCGGTGTCCATCCCAGCATCCACATAATGCACAGTCACTCCCGTTACTTTGACACCATGAGCCAAAGCCTGACCTATGGCATCTTTGCCAGGAAATGATGGCAAAAGGGAGGGATGAATGTTTACAATCTTATTGGTAAACGCAGTCAGCAATGTTTCGCCAATTAATCGCATATAGCCTGCTAATACGATCCATTCCACTTCAAGTTGTTGGAGTTTCAATAAAATGTCCGTTTCGTATGCAGCTTTTGAGTGATAGTTTTTTGGATCCAAAGCGATTACTCCAATTCCCGATGCTATGGCACGTTCTACCACATACGCTTGCGGCTTATCCGTCACAAGGGTCACGATGTCGGCATCTAAACAGCCCTTCTTTGATGCATCTGAAATCACTTGAAAATTACTGCCATTTCCGGAAGCAAAAATCGCCACTCGTGGCTTAGTTTTCATTTACTAAACTCCCGTCGTGTGCGCCTGAGAATTTAACGCCTTCTCCCGTCACAACTCGCCCAATTACATACGCATTTTCACCGTTTTGTACAGCTAATTGAATGGCTTGTTTTGCTTGCTCTTCAGGAAGTGCAATGACAAAACCAATGCCCATATTGAAAACATGATACAAATCATTGTCTTCTAAAGCCCCTTTTTCTTTCAGCATTGAAAATACAGGCAATACAGGCCATGAGCCCAGTTCAATTTCTACGCCCAACCCATCAGGTAACATGCGCGGCAAGTTTTCATAAAAGCCGCCACCTGTTATATGGGCCATTCCATGAACATTCAGCTGTTCATGAATCGCTAGAACCGGTTTTGTATAAATTTTAGTTGGTTCTAATAATGCTTTTCCGATTCGTCCTAAATGTTCGTAGCCTGCAACATACGCATCCATTTCATACCCTTGATCCTCAAACACAATTTTACGTACGAGAGAAAAGCCATTTGAATGAATGCCACTAGAAGCAAGCCCAATGAGAACGTCGCCCGCTTCAATATGTTCGCCTGTTACAATATTTGATTTCTCAGCAACACCAACCGCAAATCCAGCGACATCATATTCGTTCGAATCATATAACCCTGGCATTTCAGCAGTTTCTCCACCGATGAGTGCGGCACCTGCCTGAACACATCCATCTGCAACACCTTTAACAATTTGCTCGATGATTTCAGGGTTTGCTTGTCCAAGTGCTAAGTAGTCAAGAAAAAATAACGGTTCTGCTCCTTGAGCAACGATATCATTGACACACATAGCCACACAATCAATACCAATTGTATCGTGTTGATTGGTCATAAAGGCTAATTTCAACTTGGTTCCAACACCGTCTGTTCCAGAAATTAATACAGGTTCTTTAAAGTCAAGTGATGACAAATCAAACATGCCACCAAATCCACCGAATGCACCCATAATGCCTTTTCGTGCAGTGCGATCCACATGTGATTTCATTCGCGTTACAGCCTCGTAGCCTGCTTCAATGTTTACGCCAGCTTGTTTATATGCCTTTGACATCCATGTCGCCTCCTAGCGAGCTAATTCTTTTTCATGCGGTAAAATTGTATCGGGATAAATTTCAGTTGGATAATTCCCAGTAAAACAAGCCAAACAATGACCAGCCTCAGTACCGTTATCCGTGCGTCCAATTGCACGTACCATTCCTTCCACAGATAAGAATGTTAGGGAATCAGCACCAATCAGTTGACGAATTTCTTCTATATTATTAGATGAGGCAATTAATTCTTCGCTAGAGCTTGTATCAATTCCGTAAAAACAAGGATTTTTAATTGGCGGTGAACTAATCACCACATGTACTTCTGTCGCTCCCGCTTCTTTTAACATTGTGACTATTCGCTTAGATGTCGTTCCACGTACAATTGAATCATCTACCATTACAACGCGTTTGCCATTCACGACTTGACGAACGGGAGACAATTTCATCTTCACCCCACGCTCTCGTAAATCTTGGGAAGGTTGAATAAACGTTCGACCAACATAACGGTTTTTAATTAACCCTAATTCATATGGAATACCAGTCGCTTCAGAAAAGCCAATTGCTGCAGAGATGCTTGAATCAGGAACACCCGTAACCACGTCCGCTTTAATTTGCACTTCTTTTGCGAGTTCTTTCCCTAAACGTTTTCGCGCAGTGTGAATGTTGATGCCGTCAATATCCGAATCGGGTCGTGAGAAATACACATACTCCATTGTACAAATGGCACGTTTTGCAGGATAAGCAAAGCGTTCACCACGCAAACCATCCTTGTTAATAATTAAAAATTCACCTGGCTCTACAGAACGTACACACTCCGCTCCGATGATATCAAATGCACATGTTTCGGATGCCACAACCCACGCATCTCCTAATTTACCTAACGATAATGGACGCAAGCCGTTTGGATCGTTCGCAACAATCATTCCGTCTTCTGTCATCAGCACAAATGCAAACGCCCCTTTAAGAAGGGACAAGGCATTTTTAGCTCGTTGTTCAAACGTAGCGTACCCACTCTTTTTAATTAAATGTGCTAATACTTCCGTATCGGATGAAGTTTGAAAAATACTTCCTTGACGTTCTAAATGTTGTTTTAAATGGTTGGCATTAACCAAATTCCCATTGTGAGCAATTGCTAAACTACCTGAAGTCGACCGAAACAAAAGGGGTTGCACATTCTCAATGCCACCACCTCCAGCTGTTGCATATCGGACATGCCCTACAGCCCCAAAACCTTCCAGGTGATCTAATTTTCCAGCACTAAATACTTCATTGACAAGTCCTTCACCTTTTACGGCTTGAAGTTTTTGACCATCAGTTACGACAATCCCCGCTCCTTCTTGCCCACGGTGTTGAAGGGCATGCAATCCATAATACGCAATTTGTGCCGCATTCGGGTCTCCCCAAATTCCGAAAACCCCACATTCTTCATTTAAGCCTCTAAGTTCAGCAAGCATGGAATAGCCCCTTTCCAAGCGGATCGGAATTCCTCTACAGAACCTGACACCCACTCATCGCCAAATTCACTTCGAATCTTAACGGCATTATCTGATGTGACCGTTCCTATTTTCACCGCATCTTGAACCATATCTTCAAATAATGCAGCGTGAGCTTCTTTCACAGTCACAATAAAGCGTGATTGCGTTTCACTAAATAGAGCGGTAATGGCCGAACCAGTGATTGTTACATCGACCCCTAGGTGTGGTGAACCAAATGTTTTTTCGGCTAAAGCTACCGCAAACCCTCCTTCAGCAATATCATGAGCTGAAGCGACTACTCCTCTTTGAATCGCATTCAACAAGGCATTTTGACGGGCTACTTCAACAGCTAAGTCAATTTTAGGGGCTTGGCCAAAGATACGACCTTCAACCATCTTTTGTAGTTCACTGCCCCCAAACTCTGTCAAGGTTTCACCAATCACGTAGATGAAGTCTCCAGCAGCTTTAACGACTTGTGTTGTGACATGCGATAAATCCTCTACGAGTCCTACTAAACCAATTGTTGGTGTGGGATAAACAGCCACACCACTGCGCTCATTGTAAAGTGACACATTGCCACCAATGACTGGAGATTCTAATGCTACACATGCTGCAGCCATCCCGTCAGCAGATTTTTCTAATTGCCAGAAAATCTCTGGGTTTTCTGGATTTCCAAAATTTAAACAATCCGTAATCGCTAATGGTTTTGCACCTGAACACACGACATTACGTGCGGCTTCAGCGACAGCTATTTTCCCACCTGTTTCAGGGTCTAAGTAAATATAGCGAGAATTACAATCCGTTGTCATTGCTAATCCTTTATTTGTCCCACGAACCCGAACAACTGCAGCGTCTGAGCCAGGTGTGACAACAGTGCTAGTGCGCACTTGATAATCATATTGGTCATATACCCATTCTTTAGAAGCAATCGTCGGTTGTTTTAATAAATTTAATAATGTGTCTTTATAGTTAATAACTTGTGGTTCTTTATTTTCCATCGCTTGATACTGCGTGTAATAGTCGGGCACACTCGATGGTTTATGATAAACAGGCGCTTCTTCTGCTAAAGCATCTGCTGGAACTTCCGCTACGATTTCGCCTTGATGAAGCAATCGGAGTTTTTTATCACCTGTTACATGTCCTACAGCAACTGCATCTAAATCGTACTTCTCGAAAAGCTTTACAATTTCA
>JBFGKX010000124.1:0-7178 GCA_041576455.1 Paenisporosarcina sp.
CAAAATGAAAGTCGTCATCTATATAGAGAAAATGCCGAGTGTTTCATCTAAAAAAAGTTAGTATACATAACTTAATGGGTATTCTTAAAAAATAGTGATATTACCAAAGTGAGGAAGAATTTGTGCGAAGTTTTAAAATTGAGGGAGGGATTCTAGATGATTCAAAGTACATCCGAAACTGTTTTAGCAAAGAGAACTGTTAATCGTATTGAAGAAATTGCAGGTAAATATCCTGGCTACAGACGCGCCCATGCTAAAGGGGAATTTTATGAAGCTACGTTTATACCTTCTGGAGATGCAGCTGCCTATACGATGGCTCCTCACTTAAAGGATTGCGAGGTACAGGCAATCGTTCGTTTTTCTTCGAGTTCCCCTAATCCTTCTATTGCAGATGCCCTTGCTGCTGTAAAAGGGATGGCTGTTCAATTTCAATTAAAAGAGGGGAATATTACAAGTCTAGTAGGCATTACCTTGCCAATATTCGTCACAAAATCACCTCAGACGTTCTTTGACATTATGAATACAGTAAAATCTTTTAAAGATGGCAAGCCTCATTTCAAAGATATGGTGAAACTCTTTACTTCCTATCCAGAAAGTCGAACTGCATTTCAAATGATTCGAAAACTTAAACATACGAAAAGTTATGCTACTGGCCGCTATTATGCAGTTCATGCTTTCTATTTGGTGAATGAAGAAGGCACTCGAACGCCTGTGAAATTTGAGTGGGAACCAGCGGAGGGTGTGGAAACATTTACTGCAAAAGAGCTTGCAACCTTACCAAAGAATTATTTAGAACCAGAATTAGAAGAACGTTTAGAGAGCGGAGAAGTATGTTTCTATTTGCAGATTGTTATAGGGGAACCGGATGATCCAACGGACGATCCTACCAAAGAATGGCCAAAGGATCGACGCCGAATTGAAGCGGGGGTGTTGCGTATCAAAGCAAAAGCGTCTGTCGGAGAAGATCACATCATCTTTGATCCTACAGTTTTACCCACAGGTATTGAAACTTCAGATGATGAAATCTTACCATTTCGCAAAAATGCATATGCAGTTTCATATGATAGAAGAATAAAAGGTGAATAACTGTCCATTGGAGTGTGTATAAAGAAGAAACAATCCACAATATGTGGATAGAAATAGGATGAGTCGAATCTATACACATGTGGATAAGAAGTGATTGAAAGTAGAAAGTCAGTAAATTAAAAAAGATATTGTTTTTGGTTAAATTTAACTGATTCATCGCATACACTATTAATTGCTTAAGTATATTTACTAACAAAAAGGGGGAATCATTTAGTATGAGCATCGCTGTGATATATGGAAGTACCCGTCAAAATGGGAATACAGAAAAATTAGCGAGCTATGTGATTAGCGGGCTTGAAGTAGATGAGATTTTCTTGCGTGATTTTCACATTCAACCTATCGACGATCGCCGTCATGCTGAAGGTGGTTTTTTAGATGTTGACGATGATTATAATGAGTTAATTGAGCGAATGATGCAGCATGATACCATTCTATTTGCGACACCAATTTATTGGTATAGCATGTCAGGAACGATGAAGAACTTTTTTGATCGTTGGTCACATACGATGCGAGATGAAAAATTCCCGGATTTTAAACAACTGCTTGGCACGAAGAAAGCTTATGTTGTAGCGGTAGGTGGAGATAATCCCTATTTAAAAGGGTTACCGCTGATTCAACAATTCAATTACATCTTTGAATTTATGGGAATTTCATTTGGAGGATATGTACTAGGAAAAGCAAGCCGTCCAGGAGATATTCAAGAAGACGCATTCGCGCTTAAAGCTGCTGAAGAGTTGAATGGAAAATTAAAAAAAGAAAACTTGTTATGAAAATATAGTGCCAGATACCTAGGGGTAAGTCGGATGAAAATCGTCCCGCTTTTCTTAAAGGTGTTTGGCACTTTTGGTTAATTTATTGAATTTTCTTTCTTTCTTGCGTACGTAACCTAGAATTTGTTGTATGATAAAAGAATTAAAGCATTAAACCACTAGAATTTAGGCAATCATAGAGAGTAATTAGACGTAAAAACAAAGGCATAAGTAATGGGAGGAATCTAGCATGAGTGAGGCTGTGTTATTGCATAACGAAGCGATGGAAATTTTAAAGCAAACAAGTCGGACATTTTTCATTCCTATTAATTTCTTAGAACCAACTTTGAGAAAAACGGTAGCGTCTGCGTATTTATGCATGCGGGCGATTGATGAAATTGAAGACCATCCGAATATGAAGGCTGAAACCAAACGTCAATTGCTAACATCAATTAGTGAAAGTATGAAAACGACGTTTGATTCTGAAAAGTACCTAGCTTTAATTCAGCCTTATCAAAACTTGCTCCCAGTTGTGACTCAACGTCTTGGAGATTGGCTTTTATTATGTCCACCTGAAGTAGTAGGAAAGGTTAAAGAGTCTACCGCAGTCATGGCTGAGGGAATGGCAAAATGGGTTGACAAAGAATGGCGCATTAAGACAAAAGAAGATTTGGATGATTATACATTTTATGTTGCAGGTCTAGTAGGATGCATGTTATCAGATTTGTGGAAATGGCATGATAATACGGAAACAGATCGAGAAAAAGCAATTGCTTTTGGACGAGGGTTACAGGCAGTAAATATTTTACGGAATCAAGATGAAGATTGGGAGCGAGGTGTGCGCTTTTTACCGGATGGTTGGGAGCGAGAAGATTTGTTTATGTACGCAAAACAAAACTTAGCATTGGGTAGTGATTACGTAAAAGACATTAATAATCGCGGAATTACAATGTTTTGTAAAGTTCCACTTGCTTTAGCAAATAGTACATTAAAAGCGATGCGCATTGGTCGCGAAAAAATTTCGCGCAAAGAAGTGGAACTATTAGTCGCTGAACTTGAAACTCAACATTAATCTAACGACTATTTAGAAATTCATTTACCCAAGAAGTGCCAGGCTAAGTGGAGAAATGACTCTCCGATTTTGCCTGGCACTTCTATTTAATCTGCCGATCTAGTTTGCACTGATTTCCCAAGTTTTGTTAGGCGTTGAGCGAAATCATCGGAACGAGAAGTGGCTCCTTTAAAAACATCTTGTAAAACATAGGCTTGAGTCCCGTGTTCCGCGAAATCTAGACCCATGAGTTCTTCTTCTTTGGACACACGTAATGGAATGAACGAGCGAATTACTACTAAACTTCCTCCTACAGTTAGTGCTGTCCATCCGATAATCGCGACAATTCCAATGAGTTGAATAATAATAACGTCGATACCGCCGCCATAGAATAGGCCATTTGTTGTATCGAATAAACCAACTGCGAGCGTTCCCCAAATCCCTCCAATACCATGTACAGATATAGCGCCGACTGGATCGTCAATTCTGGCTTTAACATCAAAAAAACGTATACTTTCAGTCATTACTATTCCTGAAACAAGACCGATGATAATCGCACCAATTAGCGAAACGTTGGCACATCCAGCCGTAATGCCTACAAGCCCGCTAAGAGCTCCGTTTAATGTAAGAGATGCATCAATTTGTTTATAACGAAATTTTGTATGAAGTGCAGTTGATAGAACTGCTGCTGATGCAGCGAGTAACGTATTTGCAATAACTATCGGAACCAAAGTGGCATCGGCAACGAGTGTACTAGCACCATTAAATCCGAACCATCCAAGCCATAAAATAAATACACCAAGTGCGCCAAGAGGAACGCTGTGACCAGGAATAACATTCACTAAATGGTCACTGTATTTACCGATACGTGGGCCAATAAGCCACGCTGCAATTAATGCTCCAATTGCGCCAGTTAAATGAACAACTGAAGATCCTGCAAAATCAATAAAACCAAGTTGAGATAGCCAACCTCCTCCCCAAACCCAGTGGCCCACAACTGGGTAAATGATCCCTGTCATTAAAACTACTAATAACAAGTATGAGGATAACGCCATTCGCTCGGCAACTGCCCCAGAAATAATGGTTGCACATGTTGCGGCAAAAACAGCTTGGAAAACAAAGAATCCTATATCTATACGTCCAAGTAAAGCAAACCCTTCAGCGCCAAAGAGTCCGAATGCAGAAGGTCCAAACATAATTGCGAATCCAACGATAAAATAAAGGAGCGCACCAATCGAAACGGTTAATAAATTTTTTATGATAATATTTACCGTATTTTTAGACCGAGTGAACCCTGTCTCGACCATTGAAAAACCAGCATGCATAAAGAAAACTAAAATAGCACCTATCATCATCCATACCATATCTACAGAACTTCGTAATGCTTCGAGTGTCTCCAAGTTTATTCCTCCTTTTAATGTACAGCGATTACCCCACGTTCTTTTGTGCGAATCCGAATTGCTTCATCCACTGGAAAAATAAAAATTTTCCCATCTCCTATTTCCCCGGTAGCTGCATGCTCTAAAATGGCATTCACAATCGACTCCACTAATCCGTCTTCAATGACCATTTCTAATTTTAATTTTGCTGAAAACTCCATCGCATAAGCATTTCCGCGAAAAAGTCCCGTTCTACCTTCTTGTCTGCCACATCCAGCAATTTCAGTCACACTCAAACCATCAATCCCTTTTAACGCTATTGCTCTTCTAACATCGGAAAAAACATCTGGTCGAATAATTGCTTCAATCTTTTTCATTGCATAGCTCCTTTTCTTTTTAAAATATCATGTTAGGTTTTATAACATGATAAAACATTTAATTTGAAAATCAAACTATTTTGAAATTAAATGTTAGGTTTCCTAACATATGATGAAGAATACTTGAAAATAACTAAAAAATTCCCTTTAAGCTTGAAATTTATTGATCAATTAAAAAAAGTGCCAGAAACGACACGTGATTAGGAGAATCATCCATTACACGGTGATAGCTGGCACTTTGTTGTTCACATTTTTACAGTGAGTGATTTTTAATGAGAAAGCTGGTGCAAGTTGTGACGGTTCTTTTATTTTTGAGCTTCAAAGTAAGTAGCTACAAATAATTTAGCTGTCATTAGCATTGCCTTTTCATCAAAGTCAAATTGTTCGTGATGATGGGGAAATACAAGGGACTTATTTTGCAGTTGAGCACCAATGAAAAAATAGGCCCCTGGAATAACTTGTGTATAATAACTAAAGTCTTCGACCGGCATAACGGGTTTTATCTCAACTACTGCATCTGGACTGTAAAGTTCGGACGCTGCATTTCTAACGATTTCCATTGCCTCATGGTGGTTCCATAAGGCGTCATAGCCAGTCTCGATTATGACTTCTGCTTTCGCTCCTAACCCTTTTGCGATACTCTCTGTTATTTCTCGCAAGCGACGGCTCGCCAATTCTCGCAATTCTGGATCAAAAACACGAATTGTTCCTTCGAGCACCGCTTCGCTCGGAATTACATTATCGGCATCTCCCGCATGAAATTTGCCAATCGTAATAACCAATTCCTTCATAGGGTCCGCATTGCGACTGACGATTGATTGCAAAGCAACCGTTATATGGCTTGCTGCTAAAATCGGATCGATTCCTAAATGTGGTTCTGCTCCATGCGTACCAAAACCACGTACAATAATTTTAAACGTGTCTTCAGATGCTTGAAGGAATCCATTTCGAACATAAACATGATTACTTTCCAATTTACTTTGTAAATGAGCGCCATATATAAGGTCTACACCATCCAAACAACCATCTTCAATCATACTTCGCGATCCGCCAGGGGGAGCCTCTTCGCCAAATTGATGTATCAGCACGACATTCCCTGGAAGGTTTTCTTTTATCGTCATCATGACCTTCGCAAATGCGAGTAACGCGGATGTATGACCATCGTGACCACATGCGTGCATCACGCCGGGAACAGTAGATTTATAAGGAACATCCTTCTTATCTTGAATTGGCAATGCGTCAAAGTCTGCACGGAATGCAATGGTCTTGCCGGGCTTGGTTCCTCTGATGGTCCCGACGACACCTCGACCACCAACACCACGTTGTACGTCAATTCCAAGTGCTTCTAACTGATCTGCAATATAGGCAGGTGTTTCTACCTCTTGGTGTGATAATTCGGGATGCCTATGTAAATGCCGACGAATCTTAATCATTTCATCAAGTGATTGATCCAATAGGTTTAAAGCAGTTTCTTTCATGAGGGTTCCTCCTGATACATAATTATTTCTCAAATTTAAAGTGAAGATGTACGATTTAGGTTAGGTTTATTTTATTTGAGAATGATTGATACACGTTGAGTCATTTTTGATTGTATCAAATAGTCAATGTTTTTAATATTAATTAATATTTACGAATAATTATTCAAACGAAATAATATTGAAATCTTGGGTTTACATAAAAGATCCTATATAAATAGCTTTGACTATAAATTGGAGTGAAAATCTTAAAGTGAAGGTGTGAAATCTATAATTATATGGGTATTAATAAGGAGTACAATAAAATGGAATGCAGTAAGTAAAGATTGATAGATGAATTTGGTATCTACAAGTATTGCCATTAATGAAGTTAAACCTACTTTAAAGGTGCGCTATTGTATCCGGAATACTATACGTTATCTTTGGAAATACAGTGAAGTTAAAGATATCGACTTCAGCTTTATTAGCCGGATTGATTGGGGACTTACTCCTACCAGTAGGAGGTCGCAGCTTGTAGACAAAAGAATATGAATCACTATAAAAGGATATAAATTCGTAATTGTATCTATGCACTCTCTCGAAAAAGATGATGGTCGGTTATTTCTTTCGCTTTCCGCGGACGAAACGTTAACTCTGTGGGGTCTAGCTTGTCCCGTTTTCCCACAGGAGTCTTCAGAAATAGCCGATCATCTACCTACTGAAATTATATGAAGAGAAATACTTATAAAAGTGATAACTATTGAATGGAAGCGGCAAAAACATGTGTTTCTTTGGTAAAACATACTTTATCGTCAGGATCTTCACCTAACCTGGTAAAGCTTCTAAATTCTACAGATCATCTTCTAGTTCCTCTACAGAAATAGGAATGAAATGACCGACTCCTGTGGGAAAGCGAAGACGTCGAAATCCACTCGAGTAAAGCTCGAGTGAGTTCGGCGCGAGCCCACGGAAAGCGGCCATTTCATGAAATTTATTTTTCATTTAATATTAAAAATAAAAATGTCCTTAAACATAAGATGATTCATCCATTTAAAAGGATACAATTTGTACATTTATCTTTG
>JBFGKX010000125.1:0-7145 GCA_041576455.1 Paenisporosarcina sp.
AGTGACATTAACTAGCTTATTAAATTTTGAATTATTCCCATTCAAAGATGGAATTTATCCGTATCCAATTGTGAAAGAACAGGCATTTTATCCACCATCATTAAGAATTTCACTACATCCTCAGTTGATCGATTATGATGTGAAAAACTCTGCAGGAGAAACAGTTGGGTTTAATGGAGATCAAACAGTCGGACCTGGGGAGAGTCGAACTTATCGTTGGTGGGTTGATTCTCAAGTAGGTGCCTGTGGCATGTGGGATATGGCGGATATTCGTAATCACAAATCTCATGGTGCATTTGGAGCGTTTATTGCTGAACCAAGAGGAACTGAATATTTGGATCCCTATACATTAAAGCCAGTTCGCTCTGGAGCCAACGTTATATTACGCAACCCGTTCTTACCAGATGTCAGAGAGTTTGTCACAATATTACATGATGGCGTAAGACTACTTGATAAAGACAATCAGCTAATTATCGATCCTATTGCAGGGATCTTGACGCCCCCTCCAGACGTCGGTGCAGATGAAGTAGATACGTATGACCAAGGATCACGTGGTTTTAATTATAGAAGTGAACGGTTAATTAATCGCTTTCATCAACATCCTGTATTGCATGATTTGTTTAGTTCACATATTTTTGACGATCCTGCAACCCCAGTTTTTGAAACTTATGTGGGTGACCCAGTAACGATTCGATTAATTACACCGTCGGAAAGACGGAGATCACATACGTTTAATCTTCATGGTCATCGTTGGAATTTTGATAATAAGAATATTAATTCACGATCTGAATCATTTGTGGGGTTCAATGTTGCCGGGGCAAATAGAGATTTAGAATTAATAGGCGGAGCTGGTTCATATGGAGGGTTCGCAGGAGATTATATGTACCGTTCTGGAAATATTTTATGGGACATCGAGCAAGGCATGTGGGGGATACTGAGAGTGTACAATGAAATAAAAAAACACTTACCTCCATTAGAAAATAACGATATAACGTAAAAAAAGAGAAGAGATGGTCTTCTCTTTTTACATAAGAATTGTCGATTTCGAGAAAATTTCTTCCTTCGATTAGATACACTTATGAATGGATGAATTAAGGATGATGAAAGAAATTTGATCAAATGGAATGTTAAGTTGATCACATTTTAAATTTAAAACGATTCCGTCTTTGTTTACGTGTGAAAGCGTACCTTCGACTTCTTTTTCAAGGATCCTTACTCGAATTTGTGTATCAACATACTTCAGCAGAAGGATATCTAAACGCATTCTGAAAAATAAATGAATTAATTGAGGTGATGAGGAAACGGTTTTGCCGAAATGATAGATTAAATCCTCACGTAAGCACGAGGGAGCATGGGTGAACTTTGGGGGATGATATGGTTCTGTAAATTGGTCATAAGGATTAATGGTTTTAATCTGATGATAAGGTAAAATTACATAGTTTGAACCTTCTTGAACAACAACAAAGTCGTATCCAGCTAAGGTAATGATTCCTACGGTTGTTTCGTCAGAGTGACGTGTAATTGCAACTTGAATATTTAATAAACCATCAAATATCTTTTGGTAAGTTTCATGTAGGGGGCGGTCATCACCTAATGCTAAATCTAAAAGGAGTTCATTGGTTTTTTTAATTTCTTTCATCACTTTTTTCAGAGAAGCTTGCGATAAACACGTCACAGGTGATGGGAGTTGTGGGGAAGGGTGTCTTTTCGGGCAACCTCGAGCTGAGAGACAAAGGTCATTTGTATTATGACGGACAGAAGCGACATGTGATCCACGTTTCTTCTTCTTTCTAATGCCCATATTTATCCAACTTTCTTATTTGATTTATAAACTATTTACCTCCTAATTCTTTTTCTTAGGAATTCTTAAAGCATTTACATGACCGGCGACAATTGTCGGTCGTTTCAACATAGACAATTTTATTAATGGGAATAATCCATATTCGGTCTTTTTGACAATTCATTTTTTTACATGAATCTTGATTTTTTTCAACCTGCAACGCGTCTTTTGGTATGCTCTCGGCTAGCGAATCATCTATGTCATATTCAATTTGCTGTTTCCCTTTCAGATCACTTTCGAGTAGTTGAGTTTTATCTAAGAGTATTTCGATAAAATTGGACCCAGTATAACTAAGCGTTCCTATAACTTTATTTCCAGTATCTAATTCAAGCTCAATTTTTTTCCCAAAAAGTTGGCGAAGGCGAAAGTTCAGCCCATTATTTAAACCTTCTAAACGAATATTAAAATGATCATTGCACAAATTTTTTCGGCATCTATTCTGCATACATTCACAGTTTCTTTTCTTTACACAACAATCATGTTTTAGGGTTTTTTTAAATTTTGGCTTATGCTTCGACTTCTTCCAAATGCGATATGCTTTTTTTCTTTTCTTGATAAAACACCCTCCTTTCATACTTTCTATTAGTATATTAATTTTCAGGAAATAACGTTGGTTAGTCTACCTATGAAATTAGAGAATATGTAAAAAAAGGAAAGTGTTTCAATAGACTTGAACATCTTTAAAGTTCACAAGTGTTCTTGATCATTATCATTCAGAAAATAGGTTTGGCAAAGATTTTGTGAGAAATATAAATCGATGATCTATTCGTTACAATGCAAATTTCATTATTATGTAAAAAAGTAGGTTTCTGCTCGTTGACCTATCTAACTGGTTAGTAAACTGACTATTAATCATTCATCCTTACTTATTGGTTCCTAACCAATCCTCTGAATCAATTAACTAGAACATTATGACAAAATATAGAATATATTTTAATAATTTGTTTTTACATAATCTTAGTAATAATTAACAATCTATCACCATATCGTATTATTACAACCGCAATAATTATAAAAAATGGAATAGTTCACCATTATTGCTTAGGTAATAAAAATCGGGGGTTACGATATGAATAAGGTATTACTCGGAGTAGACACAAGTTCTCAACACGCGAAAGTAGTAGGACCGTTTGGAGTAGATTCTTATAAATTAGATATCAGTGATGCAATCGTTAGAAAAGCTGTATATTCAAACGAAATGAAGTTTGAAATCGATAGTTTCAAAACAGATGACTGTTTTGGTTCCATAAATTATAAGCGTAACAATCTTGACGTACTAACTGAAAGTATGAATTCACATACAACTTCAAAAATTAATGTGTTAATAGCAATCTATCAATATTTAAATCAACATTGTCCACATATTAATCACGTGTCAATCGTGATAGGCCAATCCATTCAAAGTCAAAAAAACGGTGAAAAAAATACAATCATTAGTTTATTCGAAGGCAATCATGAGTTTATGGTAAATGGAGTTAAAAAATCTATTATTATTGAAAACGTAGGTGTAGTGCCTAATGGAATTGGGTCCTTCTGGAGCCGACCGAAAATGGGGGAAATTCGTATTCTTGATATTGGTTTAGACGCAATTAACGCTGCAACTATGAATGATAAGCGTTCTGTTTATCATGAAAGTGGAACTTTTAACTATGGAATTGGCATTATTAGCAATCATGATGATTTAAACGGAATGACGTATGGAATTATTAAACATACAAAGGCTTTAAATTGGGGGAAAGAAGACATTGTTTACATTTGCGGTGAAGGTGCCGAACAAGTATCGGCATATATCCAAAAGCATTACGAACATGCATTTAAACTAAAACCATTAGTAAACTTCCAATTTGAAGGAGAAATATTGGAACCTATATATGCAAATGCAGTCGGATTTTATGAAATTGCAAAGCGAGTATTCAAATGAGTGGAAGGAAATGTAAGTCAATAAGTTTCGACTTAACGGAAACCCACGAACGAGAATTATTAGCACATGCACAATCCCAAGGGAAATTTAGTCGATATGTAAAGAGGTTGATTGCAGCTGATCGTGCTAAGGTAGTGAACACGTCGAGTATGCCGTTCGAACATCTTTTTGAACAAAGAAAAGATGAGCCATCTTCTTAAATGTTTAGTGGACATTAATAGGTATATCAATAAGTAACCATTAAAAAAGTCGTCTCAAACGTTAAACAACGTTTGAGACGACTAATTTTAGACGCCCTCGGAGGGAATCGAACCCCCATCTCAAGAACCGGAATCTTACGTGCTATCCGTTGCACCACGAGGGCAAGCGACTTCCCTATTATACAAAGAGAAGGATAACAATTCAACTATACTTTTTTGTGCGTAATATTTGACCTTCCTTGACCAACTTGTATATGATAAAGGTACAACTGAGAACACCTTAAAAACTCAGGATGTAAGATAACACATTTATGCTTGAAGGGGGCAATTTCAATGAATTTAATTCCTACAGTTATTGAACAAACAAGCCGCGGAGAGCGCGCTTATGACATTTACTCACGTTTACTTAAAGATCGTGTAATTATGCTTGGAAGTGGCATTGATGACAATGTTGCAAACTCAATTGTTGCACAATTACTTTTCCTAGAAGCTGAAGATCCAGAAAAAGACATTTCGATTTATATTAATAGTCCAGGTGGAAGTATCACTGCTGGTATGGCAATCTTTGATACTATGCAATTTATTAAACCAGATGTTCAAACAATTTGTATTGGTATGGCGGCATCTATGGGTGCATTCTTACTAGCGGCAGGTACAAAAGGGAAACGCTATGCATTACCAAATGCTGAAGTGATGATTCACCAACCACTTGGTGGGGCTCAAGGGCAAGCTACTGAAATTGACATCGCGGCTAAACGTATTTTATTCTTACGTGATAAATTAAATGGAATTTTAGCTGAACGTACAGATCAATCAATTGAAGTCATTGCGAAAGATACAGAACGTGATAACTTTATGACAGCTGATCGTGCAAAAGAATATGGGTTAGTTGACCATATCATTTCTCGCAGCGATTTAAAAAAGGCATAATTCATACCATGAAACAGCGACTTTTGCGGTCGCTGTTTTTTTGTGCTTTTTTTTTCATGTTTTAGGTTGCTTTAAAAAAGGTAAACATGGTCTAAACTAATCACGAGGTGATCGAGGTGAAAAAGAGTTTTGGGCCCATCATAATTGGCTTTCTTATACTAATAGGATTAGCTCTGATGTTAATCCCTAGTTACAACGGTTTTGTGAATGGAGAAGAAAATGTCAATCAAGCTTATGCGCAAGTTGAAAATCAATTGCAACGAAGACTCGATTTAATTCCGAATTTGGTCGAATCCGTGAAAGGATTTGCGAAACAAGAAAAAGAAATCATTGAAAGCGTAACAGAAGCGCGTGCTCAATTAGCTGGAGCGGGTTCTCCAAAAGAGCAAGCCGAAGCAAACGAAACATTATCAGGTGCATTAAGTCGTTTGTTAGTCATTGTTGAAAATTATCCAGAACTCAAATCAGACGCAAACTTTCGCCAGTTAATGGACGAGTTAGCAGGTACCGAAAACCGATTATCAGTTGCTCGTCAAGACTATAATAATGCAGTGGCTGCATTCAACCGAAAGGTAAAACGATTACCAGGAGCAATGATTGCTGGCATATTTGGCTTTAAAGAAAAAGAGTATTTCCAGGCGGACGCAGCTGCTCAAAATGTACCTACAGTCGATTTTCAAGGAGATGGCGGGGGATGAAAAAAGCTGCGCTCTTCGTTGGAACGGCGCTTTTTTGGCTTTTGACGATTGCACCATTTATTCAAGCTGCTTCAATTCCTAAACCGGTAGGGGATATCTATACACAAGACTTTGCTGGATTATTAAATACAGATCAAACAGAAGAAATAAATCAATTTGCTGCTCGTTTAGAAGATGCCACTAGTGCTCAAATCGCTGTGCTTACGTTGCCTACTTTAGAAGGTCGAGATATTCAAAGCTTTTCCAATGAAGCATTCCGAGAATATCAATTAGGCGGTGCGGAGAAAAATAATGGGGTTCTACTCGTTATTTCAATGGAAGAAAGAGAAATTTGGGTAGAAGTAGGCTATGGCTTAGAAGGTGCTTTGCCAGATGGAAAAGTAGGTCGTATCTTAGACGAGTTTACAGTGCCTTTTATGAAAAAAAATCAAGCTGATCAAGCGATATTAAATACAATGAAAGTTTTCTATCAAGAAATCGGCAAAGAATATGATTGGAACGGCGAAGTAGTTGAGCCTGTTTCGACGGACGAAAGTAGCGGAGGTGGGTCCTTGTCGCTCATCACCATCATCATTATGATAATTGTAATTCTCACAATTTTTAAAAACCGTGGAGGTGGTGGAATGGGACCAGGGAGTCGAGGACGCCGTGGAGGGTATCCAATGGTGGGTCCAGGTTCATTCCGAGGTGGAATTGGTGGTTTCCGGGGTGGCGGAGGAGGATCCTCTGGCGGTGGCGGAGCAGGTCGAGGGTTTTAAAAATTTATTCTAGAGAGTGACTACCGTAGTCACTCTCTCAGCTTGTAGACAAAAGAATACTAATCAATATAAAAGTATAAAAAATCGTATTCATATCTTTTGCATTTTTTCATAAAGATGATGGTCAGCTATTTCTTTCGCTTTCCGCGGACGAAACGCTAGCCTCCTTGGCTCAGCTGTCTATGACAGCTGAGCCTGTGGGGTCTAGCTTGTCTCGTTCTTCCGCAGGAGTCTTCACAAATATCCGACCATCTTACTACTTAAATTTCATGAAGAGTTAAGCTTACACAAGAAAAAACTGTTGATTGGAGTGGTGGCGGAGAAAACATATGCTCCTGCGGTTACTCGTCGCAAAGGTATTGGTCATTCGACCAATCTCTTTCCTGCGGGAACAGCACGAGCTGATGGCCACGTAGTCAACAAATTGTGCGAATGTAAGTTTGGACAATTCGTTTGCGACGAAGCTAGCGTAGCGATGAAGGAGCAACGATTTTTCCGTGACGAGGAGACTGAAGCCGTCCCCGCGAAACGCGTCGACCGCAAAGGAAATCAACAGGATCTTGTATACGCTCTTTTTTTACCGTATACAGATATCTTCAGTCATTTTATTGTTTGTCTAAAGTCTAAGAGAGTGACTTCCGTAGTCACTCTCTTTTTAATATGAATGTATCATTGAAAACATTGAGATTATTTAATTTAGCCCCTTATTAAAGAATAATTACCGACTCTTCTCATAAGAAAATTTGTCTCGTATAATAGATGAAAGATTGAACTTGAACAAAATTACCGTTTATATAA
>JBFGKX010000126.1:0-7116 GCA_041576455.1 Paenisporosarcina sp.
CTTCTCATACAGTAGATCCGATTCAATTAGCAACTATCATTGGCATTATTACCATTTTAATCTTAGGTATTGTCCTAATTAGTTCATATCTAGATCGAAAAATCTCAATTCAATCTACCCAGTTAAAAGTGAATGAACAGTACTATAAATCCCTTTTCGAAGACAATTCAGAAGCGGTCGTTTTGTTTGATTCAGAAGGACGTTTTGTCCACTTTAATCAAACGGTACACGAGTTTTACGGATATTCGAGTGAAGAGCTGCTTCATCAAAATTTCACTTCGTTAATTCTTCCAGACTATTTAGAACATACGCTGTCTCATTTTAAGCTAGCAGTAGCAGGTTCCACTACAACCTATGAAACATTTATAGCCCACAAAGATGGACATTTAATGGACTTACATGTGAAAAATATTCCAGTTATCGTAGATGATAAAATTGTTGGCGTTTTCGGGATTATTAAAGATATTACTGATGCTAAGCGTGTTCAAGAAGAATTGATGGAAGTTGAGTCGAAGTATCGGAGCTTAGTCGAACAAGCTTTAGTCGGTGTGTATATTCTCCAAGGTACCAAGATTGCATATTTAAATCCACGTCTTGCCGAAATCATCGGCTATAGCCAAGAAGAAATGTATGACATGCATTTATCTGACTATGTATACGAAGAAGATCTATCACTTGTGATCAAAAATATAAACAAGCGATTAGAAGAAGGAGTAACTTCACTTCGATATGAATTCCGAGCAGTTCGAAAAGATCGGAAGTTGGTTTACTTAGAAGTACATGGAGCTGTTGCAAGGTACCGTGGGCAAGATGCTGTCATTGGAACCATCATCGATATTACAGCTCGTAAAAAGTCGGAAGAAACTATACAACATATGGCTTATACTGATTACTTAACTGGCTTGCCAAATAGCAATTCTTTGAATAAGCAATTACAAGAATTAGTGGATGCCAAAAATGAAACCGCTGTATTATTACTTGAACTGGAACGATTGAACACGATTAGAGACACCGTTGGACAACAATTAGGTGACGATCTCATTCTTCTAATCTGCGAACGAATCAAACTTGCTCTTAGCAAGGAGGATGTTTTAACTCGTTGGAAAGAAGATAAATTCGTGATTCTATTGACGACTGCCAATCAAGAAAAAATTACACAAACGGCCATCGCAATATTGGATGTAATCTCTCAACCTTTGAAAACCGGGAATTATGATGTATATGTGAATCCAAGCATCGGCATTAGTATGTATGCTAAAAACAGTGAAAATGTTGAAACGTTATTAGATATGGCTAATTCCGCATTGCAGTACGCTAAACAATATGGAAATAATAGCTACCATTATTATACAGAAGACTTAAATGCCAAATCTCGAGAAAATTTAGAACTTGAAATGGATCTATACAAGGCGATTGAACATGGAGAATTATCAATTCATTACCAACCACAATTCAACTTAAGTACAGGTGACTTAATTGGAAATGAAGCATTGATTCGCTGGCAACATCCGAAACTCGGCATGGTGTCTCCTTCAACATTCATCCCGATCGCAGAAGAAACAGGACTTATTATTCCTATTGGCGAATGGGTATTAAGGACGGCTTGCCTTCAAAATAAAAATTGGCAATTAGCTGGATGTTCGCCAATGATCATTTCCGTTAACCTATCCTCTCGCCAATTTTCACAAAATAATTTAGTGGAAGTTGTGGAGCGAATATTAACTGAAACAGAGCTAGATGCAAAATACCTTGATCTAGAAATTACAGAGAGTATGACGATGGATGTTGGCCGAGCCATCAAAACGTTACACGGCTTAAAAAAATTAGGCATTAACATTAGCATCGATGATTTCGGGAAAGGCTATAGTTCCCTGAGTTATTTAAAAGAGTTTCCAATTGACCGTCTGAAAATAGATCAGTCCTTTATCAAAGATTGCCACCATGACCCAAGCAATGCGACGATTGTGAAAACCATTATTTCGATGGCGCACCACTTAAATATTCACGTGATTGCGGAAGGCGTGGAGACGAAAGAGCATTTAGAGTTTCTCCAACAAAATCTTTGCGATGAAGTTCAAGGGTATTTATTAAGTAAGCCTTTGCCAGTCAAGGAGCTCGAGGAAAGTTTTCCAGACTTGCAAAGGATGATTAGAAGATATGGACTAACTAGCGAGATTAGTCATCGCCTTTGGTTAGAAAGAGAATTAGATTTGACTAAACATAAATTACAAGAAATCATTCGACAACAAGAAGATATGGCAAGGGAACGAATTGTCAGTTTCATTAAAAATCACGATCAGTAACGACGATAGACATGATTCGATTTACGTGAATTCATTCCTCAATTGTTGTTTGCGTTTTTAATTCAATCAATCTACGTGTTTCTAAAGAGGCAGGCAACTCCGTTATTACAGAGTTGCCTGTTTTCTGTTTTCTGTTATCGCAATGAATTGTTCGCATCTCCATGGAGCTGTTGACACATGATATCGTTTGATAATCGTAGCAATGAGCGTTCGCTTAGGTAGGCCCTTCCACTGTTCCATGCCCGATCATGAAAAAACTTGATGTCTTCTAGAATTGCAGTCAATAAAAATCCCGTTATTTCAACCCTTTTAAAATCAGTTATTTCTATATATCCTACATAAATCAACTTCTTTCTTTATCCATTTACATACAGATACAAAGTTTATTAAATTGAATGAATGTCGGAATTTTCGTGACCCAAAGCACTTGTTTTCTCCCCCAACAAGTTTATAATTCAAAGCATAAGCTCCATTTTTATAAGACGGGAGACATGTATGCGTCCATATAACGAGAGAATAAGTATTTATAACGGAATGGCTTCAACCATTGCGATGAATTTTTCGATGAACTTTTTTCCGATTTTTGCGATTACAATATTGAGTGCAACGAATTATCAAGTCGGGTTGATTAGTTCCCTCCCGCCTTTAGTAGCGCTGTTGATGACCATTCCAGCTGCCATCTTGATTAATCGTGCACATGAATATAAAAGGGTTGTGGCAATCGCCATATTCATTGCCCGTCTAATGTTCTTGCTCATCGTTTTACTCGTTTACTTGCCGACTGAATCGATGCAGGCGTGGGTTTTCCTTGCCATCATTGCCTTGATGAGCGTGCCGAATACCGTCGCGAACATCGGCTGGCAAACACTTATTAGTGGAATGATTAGTGAGTCACGGCGTGGTGAATTTTTCAGTGACCGGAATCGATTACTGACACTCGTCGGCCTGATTTCCACACTTATCATTGGCATTGTCATGAAAGATGCGTCAGACAATGTAACGGCATATCAAATCTTATTTACAATTGCCTTCGGTTTTGGATTACTTGAAGCCTTCATGTTGATGAAGCATGACGAAGTGTCTACACATGTAGAAGGTCCTGTGCTGAAGAAGAAATTGATGGATTGGTCCATTTTTAAACACTCCAATTATGTTTCGTTTCTAATTGCTGCTCTATTTTTCAATTTTGCATGGCAAATGGCGTGGGGGATTTTTAATATTTACCATGTGCGTGTGGTGGGTGCGACTATTTTTTGGATTAGTATGTTCTCAGTCGGGAATATGTTGATGCAAATTTTGACGTTCCCCCTTTGGAAAAAGTGGGCAGAACGGAAATCAAACGTGCGTGTGTTTGTGTGGGCCGCTGTTGGAATGGCAATTACCCCATTCTTAACAGTCTTGTCCACGAACTTATACTATTTAACCGCAGTTCAAACAATGTCAGGCTTTTTCTTATCCGGCGTGGTGTTATTGCTATTCAATTTACTACTTGAGCAATCCCCTGAAGAAGTACGAACGTATTGTATTACGACCTACAATGTCTTACTTGCATTTATGGCGTTTCTTGCACCTCAAGTCGGCATCTGGTTTTTAAATATGTGGGGCGTTGAAACGGCCATGTATATTAACTCTGGTTTGCGTTTACTGAGTGCCGCACTGTTTTTCATTGTGTATGTTCGATATGGACGTGAGCCTAATATAGCTTAATCTCCATTCAAACGAACCCCCGCTAGCCAGTTGCTTAGCGGGGGTTCGTTTGGTGTAGATGATTACTTTCCGTGAATTTAAGCAATTGTTACTCGCTTCAAGGAAGATCCTAAAATAGAATGTTTAAGTTCTTTCGTTGCTTGATAGATTAAATGGCCTAAAAATTCATCTTCATCAAAATCTTCTTCATCCACTTCAAATGGTTCTAACTCCAATTGAACAGCGGCATTTAAATCCGTGTGAATTTCAATCATTTCATAGAAGATAAAGCCCCATTTTCTTTCTTGAAATAACGTGCCATCGATATTAATGATGGTGGATGTAATGGTTGATGAGGGGACAGAATACGTATTTTTTATACGCACTTTGGTTTGATCGTAGTTCGCCAGCAATACGACTTCTGCATACCCCAAGTCAAAATTCTTTTTGAATTCTACTTTTTTCATTGTGATCCCTCCCGGTCTTACTCCTTATTGATTTACAACTAGTATAGAAATGAATATCTATGTTTATACCTATTGCCTCGAATAAAGCGCTGACCTAGCAGAAAAAGATAAGAAGGCAACTAGCTATATTTTTGTTTATTGAGTAATGACCTCTATATGCACTAGACTCGTTTAGCTAAACGATCACAGGCATTTAGAGATTCCCATAGTTACGTCTTCATAAAAATAGGCATAAGATTCGACTATACGCCGATTCTTATGCCTTTATCATTAAAGAATATATATCTTTTTACGGTATTCATTATATGAAATAGTAAATTATTTTTATAGAGACCCGACATAATCGTATTGCTCAATGCCTTGATATTGATTTAGCATCATATCTAACTCTTGGCTACATGCAACAACCACTGGATGGGTCATGCCAAAGTCTTTAGCTTTTTGGTACATTTCATGTTTTTTTCGATTGATTTGCATCACAGCAACGTTATTTTTCCCCAATGTTTTCATCTTCATACTCTTCTTCCCCCATACCCATATGATTTTTTAAATCGCACATAGTTTAGCAGTCAGTGTACATAAGCATATTAAAAACAAGGTCCATTCTAGTAAAAAGATGAATCTAAAAAGAACGTGCTTTGATTTTAAATTTATGAATATACCTATTCTATATCCGTAAATTTAAATAATGAAACCTACTCTATTAAAAATATTTTGCTAAATGAATAAATTGATTCTGTTATATATTTCGGATATACCCCATTGAATTCCAAAGCTTTTACAAGTGAATTTCCCATAAATTTCTTATTTCAATTGTATAATACCTTTCTAATAAATTCAATATATAGTGTCAACTTTATTTTTCGACACAATATATAGTGAAAAGGACTATATAGAAAACTTTCCCATCGAAAATTTAGTTGGTAAACTTCCATATTTCCTGTTTTTAATTCAAAAATTTTTATATTGTCATTATTTATAGGTAAATTTCACCTATAACACATAAAAAAGTCAGCTTTTCACAAAAAATTTTTAATCAAAAGAAGAGTATTTAAATTCATATTGCGATTTTTCACACTCTGTTTCAAAAAATAACGGTCGACTATTTCTTTCACTTTCCGCGGACAAAACGCTAGCCTCATCAGCTCAGCTGTCTATGACAGCTAAGTTTGCGGGGTCTAGCTGGTTTCGTTTTTCCGCAGGAGTCTTCAGAAATAGCCGACCTTTTCTCTATTAAAATTATATGAAGAGTTACGCTTACTATAGGGAAACCTGTTAATTCGCCAGCATTTTCATCTACTCATGGTCATGCTTAAAACTTCTATAGATCCTCTTCTATCACCCTATAGAAATACGAATGAAATGACCGACTCCTGTGGGATAGCGAAGACGTCGAAATCCACTCGTGCAACGCTCGAGTGAGTTCGGCGCGAGCCCACGGAAAGCGGTCATTTCATGACTTTCTTCTTCTGTTTAGTCGTTAATAGGAACCTAAAATTAAAAGTGGATTCATCAATTTATCATGTTCATGCTTAAAACTTCTATAGATCCTCTTCTATCACCCTATAGAAATAGGAATGAAATGACCGACTCCTGTGGGATAGCGAAGACGTCGAAATCCACTCGTGCAACGCTCGAGTGAGTTCGACGCGAGCCCACGGAAAGCGGTCATTTCATGACTTTCTTCTTCTGTTTAGTCGTTAATAGGAACCTAAAATTAAAAGTGGATTCATCAATTTATCACGGTCATGCTTAAAAAATCCACAAAATTTCTGTATTGAAGAATTTCCCACCGATTCTTCTCACAAAAAAAAGTTCCCTAAGAGTAAACTCCTAAGGAACTGCATGCTCGTTTAGTCTAGTTTTTATGGCAACACTGTTGCACCCATCAAGTAGCGATCACATTCTCTCGCTACTTCACGTCCTTCATTAATCGCCCATACAATCAAGCTTTGCCCACGACGCATGTCCCCAGCTGAAAAGACGCCTTCGACATTCGTGACATACTTCCCGTACTCTGCTTTGACCGTTGAGTTGGCATTAGTCTCGATATTTAATTGCTGAAGTAAGCCTTGTTCTGGACCACTAAAACCAATTGCTAGCAACACCAAGTCTGCTGGCCATATTTGTTCAGTCCCAGGAATCGTTTCACGAATTCGATTGCCTTCTTCGTCAATACGCAGTTTGACTTGAACTGTATGCACTTCTTTCACATGTCCTTGGTCATCGCCAACAAATTTAGTAGTTTGCACAGCGTAGGCACGTGGATCACTGCCAAATTTACTTGCCGCTTCTTTTTGCCCATATTCGATTCGGTGGATGACTGGGTATTGTGGCCACGGGTTACCAACTTCGTCGCGAATTGCACCTTTTTGATCATAAATGTCAAATTGCGTTAAGCTTTGACAGCCATGTCGAACAGCTGTTGCTAAACAATCCGTTCCTGTATCCCCTCCACCGATCACGATGACATTTTTGTCTTTTGCCGATAGGTAGTTGCCATCTTCAAGGTTTGAATCCAACAAGCTTTTTGTGTTCGCGTGTAGGAAGTCCATTGCGTAATGAACGCCTTTTAGCTCACGCCCTTCTACTTGCACATCGCGGTGAACAGTTGCCCCACCACATAAAATGGACGCATCAAATTCTTGATGTAGTTTTTC
>JBFGKX010000127.1:0-7096 GCA_041576455.1 Paenisporosarcina sp.
AGATACGATGGACAATTCTTTGAGGGCTAAAAAATTTTCCATGCAGTCGATGCTTACTATAGCTGTCATGAATTTAATGAAACTTTCCAGATGACCAAGGGATTCACCTACCTAGGAATAATTGTTAGATTTTAGTACCTTCGCTTTAATATCCATGTTGAAGAAAATTTCAAAAAATAGAAAAGACCTTAGAAAATCATTACGATTTTCTAAGGTCTTTGTCTATAGTTCTAAGTTTCATCATTAATGATGTCAGCTTTTTCAATGTATCCATAATGGAATTTAGTATTTGGTCGAACAATTTGTTTAAATCCAAATTGTTCAAACCAAGGAGAGTTAAAATGAGCTTTTAAGACCACTCGTTTTTTTGCAACGCGTTTTGCTTCATTTATCCACTCTTCAGTTAAAACATCTTGTACCCCTAACGAATGTAACGGGCTAATATTAACTGACTCTTTAATTGAAGTTTCAAACATTGGATCCATATAGATTACATCAATCGAATCGGCATCTAATTGTTTTAAATAGGAGATTGCATTTTTAGAAATCACTTCGATTTGCTTCATTAAGGATTCAAATTCAAGGTGATCGGTCCGCCCCCCATGAAATGCTTCCTTTAAAATAAAGGCTAATATGGGATTTGCTTCGCACCCTTTGACAATCCCTTTCTCCCCTACAGCAAAAGCAGCAACCAAACTATCCGATGCATAGCCTAGCGTACAATCTAGAAATGAATCTCCTAATTGCAATTGACAAACTTCTACAAACGGATCACGCTCTCCCCTGCTTAAACGTTTTAAGCGAAACATGGCAGAGCTTGGATGATAAAAGAAAGGTTCTTTCGTATTTAATCCATGATATTCCCAACGACTTTTAGCAGCTACTAATACATCACTTTGATAATGCTGTTGTAGTTGAGTGACCGTCCTTTTTTGACGTTCGATAAAAGGAATTTCTAACTGTTTTGCTGCGTTCTTTGCAAATTGAATGGTGGCATCGTTCGGCCTACCCGAAGTTGTAACAATTGTTTTCACGAAGCTGAGACTTGATTAAGTACTTGTACAACATGGTCTTTGATTTGCTCCATTGGAAATCCTTCTATTTGTTCACGAGGAATGAAGTATGCAAGCTGACCATCTTTTAAAATAGCAATTGAAGGAGAACTCGCAGGTACTTCTTCAAAATAAGAACGCATCTGATACGTTGCCTCTTGATCTTGTCCAGCAAATACAGTCACTAAATGTTCTGGTTTTAAATTCACTTCAGAAAGTGCTGCAGAAACTGCCGGTCGTGCTAAACCTGCCGCACAGCCACATACAGAGTTAATGACTACTAATGAAGTTCCTGAAGAGTTGGTCATATGCTCATTCACCATTTCTGCAGTAGTTAATTCTTTAAAGCCAACATTTACAAGTTCTGATCGCATTGGTTTAACAATTTCTTTCATATATTCATCGTAAGCGTTCATCATAAAACCTTCTTTCTTATACTTTTCTTTTCGTATGGCTGTTCATCATCTATCATAACTTGATTGTTTAATCTTTCCACTTAAACTACCTATTATTTCTGATTTGATTTTCTTGATTCTGTCATTTGTTTCCATACAGAACCTTTTGCTTCTTCGCCCTGTTCAATTCGTGCAATTGCCATATTCACTTGTAGCTTGACTTCAAACTCTGAATCCTCTTTAGCTTGGTACAGAGCACCTAAAGAATTCTGTGTGCCCGTTTCATAAATAAACATGGCAGCTCTCCAACGTACGAGTTTGTTTTTATCAGCTAGTGCTAGTTCCATTGCGTCTTCGAATTGTGGGAATCCAAGATCACTCATACAATCACCTGCAGTCCTTCTAACAGACGGACTCTTATCCTTTAAAGCTTTTTCGAGATAAGGAATAACGAGTTCATTGTCAATCATTCCTAAATAAACAGTAGCTAATCGACGAATTGACATTTGGGAATCCTCTAAAGCTAGATTTAAAATTGGGAAATCATTCACTGATGGGTCAGCCATTTGATCTAATAATTGGAATCGTTCTTCCCATGCCTCGACTTGGAATTCTTCTAGAGACACTTTACGACCTCTAGCAAAAACTTCTTGTTTTGGACTTTTCGATGCTTCTACTAACTGCTCTAAACGAGATTCCGGAAAAGTTGCTTCGATTTCTTCTTTAATTTGAGCAGCAATCTCTTTTTTCTCTCCATACCGCACGCCATAATCGACCCATTTGCGCTGTAAAATGTAATTTTCATCTTGTTCATTCATGCTTGCATTCATTGCATCGATAAACCGAGAAGAAAGTGCAACACGTTCTTCGGTGGTTTGATCAAATACTTTCACTTGTAGGGGAATTCCTTTAATTTGCTGGACATGAACGGATACTTCCCCGAAGTTTTCGTGCTGTTCAATTTCGTATTCTGACGTTGAATGGTTTTCACCAAAAACATTTCGAACTTCAGCTAAAATTTGTTCCCAATCATTTTTTGCAAGACGCTCAATCGCTAAAAAATCAGCAACATGATAAATGCCCTTTACTCCTGGGATATTTAATAGATCGATTATTTCTTTTGATGCATTTAAACTGTCTTCTTTTTTATAGTTAAAACTTTTGCCAAATGGAAGTTCATTATCGACAATAACCTTCATGGTATTTGGACTTGGTGTGGGTTCAATTGTTACTATTTTCATCAGAATAACCTCCTAGTGAATTTAGATTAAGAACCAGAAATCTCTTGAAGATACGCCCAACGTTCAATTAAATGATTATATTTTTCATTTAATGCCTCTAAGTGGTCTGTAGCTATTTGAAGTTTTTCGAAATCTGAACCCGCAGTTTCCACGTCTTTCTCAGTGGCAAGTATAGCTTCTTCCATTTTTTCGATGTCCTTCTCAATGGTTTCCCATTCTTTTTGTTCTTTAAAAGATAATTTCTTCTTCGTTTCTTTAACTTTAACTGGCTCGGGGTGGACAACGTTTATTTCCGGTTCCACTTTAATCTCTGGAGCTAGTTCAAGAAAATCAGAATAAATTTCCTGAACCTCTCGTGTATGGCCTTTTCCATCTAACACCCATAGTTTTTTAGCGATGCGGTCTAAAAAGAATCGATCATGGGAGATCGTAATAACTACTCCAGGGAATTGCTCAATAAAATCTTCTAACACGGATAATGTTTGTATATCTAAGTCATTTGTTGGCTCATCTAATAATAGAACATTCGGTTGTTCCATCAATAATTTCAATAAGTGGAGTCTTTTTCGTTCTCCACCTGATAATTTGCCGATCGGTGTACCATGTACTTTTAATGGGAATAAGAATCTTTCAAGCATTTGTGCAGCTGAATGACGCACTCCATCAGATCCTTCAATATCGTTTGAAGACTCTCGCACATATTCAATCATACGTGTATTCGGGTTCATCGGAGGAATCGTTTGTTCAAAATGGGCTATTTTAACCGTTTGTCCCACGATAAGCTCTCCGCTATCTGGTTGGATTCTCTCCGCCAAAAGATTAATCAGTGTACTTTTTCCAGCACCATTTGGACCAACGATTCCAATACGATCACCTGGTTGAAGTAAAAATGAAAAATCTTGTATGATTTGTTTTTCTGCATATGCTTTAGATAATTCAATGCCTTCAAGCACTTTCTTACCTAAACGAGTTGTCGCTAATTTCATATCTAACGATGTATTGTCATTATTGCGTTCCATTTGTTCATCCAATTGATCAAAACGTTGAATA
This sequence comes from Paenisporosarcina sp., assembly GCA_041576455.1. Lineage (GTDB taxonomy): Bacteria > Bacillota > Bacilli > Bacillales_A > Planococcaceae > Paenisporosarcina. The sequence continues at coordinate 3,739 of JBFGKX010000127.1, forward strand.
CGAGCTTTCTGTTTCGTCGTTCTTGCTTTAGCCCCACGACGAATCCATTTTAATTCTGAACGGAACCGATTTTGAAGTTTTAATTGAGAGGATGCAGCCATTTCTTCTCTAATTGCCTTTGCTTCTAAATAATCTCCATAATTTCCTCTATGTGTATACATGGTTTGATCTGCAATTTCATAGATATGAGTAGATACCCCATCTAAAAAATAGCGATCATGGGTAACAAAAATAATAGCACTTGAAAGGCGTGCTAAACTTTCTTGCAACCATTCTGAAGATTGTACATCTAAATGGTTGGTAGGTTCATCTAAAAGAATTAAATCTGCTGGTTCAACGAGCACTTTAGCTAAGGCAACGCGTTTAAGTTGACCCCCAGAAAGCTCGTTCACTTTTCGATCAAACATATCAATGCCTAGTTTTGATAATGCAGTTTTAGCGGTAGCATTAATATCCCATGCGTTATATTCATCCATTTTTTGTTGAATTTCCATATATGCATCTTGGTATTCGACAGATGAAGAATCTTCATTTAATTTATCCAACGCTTCTTCATATTTTCGATTAATTTGAAGAGCTGGTGAATCTCCACTAAAGACCGCTTGAAGAACTGTTAAATCTTCAGCAAACTGAGGGTCTTGTTCTAAAAATGCGATACGGTATTGATTAGGATGATCCATAGAAAGATTATCTGCCTCAATTTGATTCGCTAAAATGGATAGAAAGGTTGATTTTCCAGTTCCGTTTACGCCAATTAATCCTGCGCGTTCGCCTGCGTAGATGGTAAAATCAATGTTTTCAAATAATGTTTTTTCTCCGACTGTTTTCGTTAAGTTCGATACAATTAGATGACTCAAAATTCTTCACTCGTTTCTATTTTAAGTTGGTCAATAAATGCCAACATAAATTCATGTCGTTCTAAGGCTAATTTTTTGCCTGTCTCAGTCATCATTAAATCTTTTAATAGCAATAATTTTTCATAAAAATGCGTGACTGAAGATGTTTCTTTCGAGCGATATTCCATTTCTGACATCTTCACTCGCGCGGTTTCAGACCAGTCGTAAAGTTTTCGACCATTCGCTCCACCATAAGCAAATGTTCTTGCAATTCCAACCGCCCCAATTGCATCCAATCGATCTGCATCTCTGACAATTTTGGCTTCAATCGTTCTTGCTTCCTTTTCATGGCCACCACTAAAGGATACAGATTCTATAATATCAACTATCCATTGTCGATCAATAGGTGATAAATTCAGTTGATCTAATATTGCAGTTTCTTTTGCTTTTCCTTCGTTTCCACTATATTTTACATCACTGACATCATGAAGGAGTACAGCTAACTCGATTAGATCTGTTCGAACAGCGCCTTCACCTTTGCTAATCAAATGTGCGTTAGTTCTTACTCGCTGAATATGTTGAAAATCATGACTAGCATCAAATTGATTGTATATATCTTCAACTAATTGTTCACACTTTTCAATGGCATTCAAATTTATCTTCCTTCCTAGCCTAACGCTTGCAATTCACTTATTATATCATTGCATACAAGCTATTCCTTTCGCAACAAGACGATTCGACAATTAATTGACTACTATCGACATATCGTGTATAGTATAGCCATCCATTGACAGAATATTTTGTATGCTACGGAACATCAATTGACATTCACTCTAATCGTATGAGGAGGAACGTTCATGCACCAAGGCAAAGTAAAATGGTTTAACAATGAAAAAGGGTACGGGTTTATTGAATACAATGATGGTGAAGATGTGTTCGTCCATTTTACTGGGATTCAAGGAGATGGATTCCGAACGTTAGATGAAGGTCAAGAAGTATCATTTGAAATTATTGATGGCAACCGGGGCCCACAAGCCGCAAAAGTGTTACTCATTACATAATAAGTAAACCCACCGAATAGTTAAGCGGTGGGTTTTCATTTTCAATGGATTAAGTTTTCACTTTGTTTAACTCTTGGCCTAAAAATTGTAACTGTTCACCGACTGTACAACTATGAATACAAAAACGATGAGCCATCTTTTTCCCACCGTTTGATTTAAGTTCTCTTCTTATGAAGCAACCGTCGCAATAGGTTTCAAGCAAATCATCAATTTCACGAATAACTTTAACTTTCTTCAATTGCTCCATCCTTTCTAGACAAGGTAGGTTGAACTATGTTTAGGATATTACATACATGTGTACCTGTTCATTCATCATACACTCGTTATTATTATGTATGCAACTTACCTCCCAATAGGTCATTCATTTCCTTAAGTTATGATTTGCAAATACACATATCCTATTCCGAGTACCAAACCTTATATTCTAGTGATGAATAGATGATCATTATAAATTAATTGCTTACTTGATTCATCTTAAATTGTCGGAGTTTATTTTATGAAATCTAAATTAGGAATCTTTGGTGTATGCAGGAATAGTTCTGTAAAAATGATCTATCTTCTTGCTTATTGGTTTTGCCAGGAAAAAATCACTGATTAGATTTACCGATGCCATTATTCACTCCTGCAATTTTTTGGTGTAAGCTACTTGTGAGCGCTATGCTTTATTTTATGAATTGCATCAAGTTTTTAGTTCAGTTACTAAAATGAAATATCGACTGAACAATACATAAGGAGTTGACTTTATGATCGAGGTATATATTGATGGGGCGAGTGCAGGAAATCCCGGACCGAGTGGGATTGGCATTTTTATCAAAGGTGAAGGTCATCTTCTCAGAATAAATGAATATGTGGGGATCTATGATAATCATACAACTGAATTCATGGCTTTATTGAGAGGACTTGAAGAAGCTCAAAAGCTTTCAAAAGGACTCATTTCGGTAAGATCTGATTCGCAAATTGTCATTGCAGCCGTTGAAAAAAGGTATGCTAAAAACCCTGTTTATCAAGATTTATTAAATAAAGCACTAACTATTGCGGATACATTTGAATTTTTCTTTATCAAATGGATACCAACAAAAGAAAACCTAACAGCTGATCAATTAGCTCGGCAAGCAATTGTTCAAAAAAAGAAAAACGAAACCCATTAATGCTCTCCTTAAAATATCATAGGTATTTAGAGGTTACACATTATCAACTTGCAAAAATCAGTCTTTATCGGTTTCTCCATCTTCAAACCATTAGTCTAAAAATTAGCACTTAAAGAAATGGACACAAAAAAGCAGACCCTCCGAGGAGGGTCTGCTTATAGGTTAATTTTAAAATTAAGCTTTGTTTACGTTAGTAGCTTGAAGACCACGTTGGCCTTGCTCGATTTCAAAAGTAACTTCTTGACCTTCATCAAGAGATTTGAAACCTTCGCTTTGAATAGCGCTGAAATGTACGAATACATCGTCTCCGCCG
>JBFGKX010000128.1:0-7092 GCA_041576455.1 Paenisporosarcina sp.
GATTTTCAAATGGGGTTTGCGATTGCTAGCGTGATGGATCCACAAACGAGGACGCAGGTTCCTATAATTGGTCATTTCAAATACATGTTAGCTCTCCTTTTCTTACTCACGGTAGATGGTCATCATGTAATGCTTGATGGCGTGATGAGAAGTTTTCACATATTGCCTGTCGAATCTATTTCTATTGCAGCTAAATTTGAAGATGTTGCCCATTTTATCACGACCTTATTTTTAGAAATGTTTATGGTCGCACTACAAATTGCCTTACCTATTGTTGGTGCGTTGTTTCTAATTGATATCGCACTCGGTATTTTAGCGAAAACCGTTCCACAATTAAATATATTTGCAGTAGGACTTCCCTTGAAGATTTTTGTTGGCTTTATTATGTTATTTCTGTCAATGCCCATTTTCTTTTACCTTTTGCAAATTCTCTTTGAAAAAATTATGACTAGTATGTCGCAGTTGATTCGTTTGTTAGGGGGGACATAAGTGAAGAAAAAATATCCTCTCGATTTACAGTTTTTTGCATCGGAAAAGACTGAAAAAGCAACACCCCAAAAAAGGCAGGAGTCTAAACGAAAAGGACAAGTTGCTAAAAGTGCTGAAGTACCTGCTGCGCTAATTATGCTTGGAGGGATTTTATTACTTTATTTTTTGGGAGGCTGGATTCTTGATCAACTGCTAGCCATTTATCGGATTAACTTTACTCAATATATAAGTTGGGAATTGACCCCTAAAAGCATTCGGACGATGTTTGAACAACTAGCATTTGCAGCATTAAAAGTTGTGGCTCCAATTATGGTCATTGCCATGATTTTTGGTTTCTTCGGAAATTATGTTCAAGTGGGTGCGTTATTTACAACTGATCCATTAATGATGAAACTGAATCGGTTAAATCCAATTGAAGGTGCCAAAAAAATCTTTTCAATTCGTGCATTAGTAGAACTATTAAAGTCACTGCTTAAAATTGCCATTATTGGTGTAGCGGCCTTTATCGTGTTATGGGCAGAAAAAGAAGAATTGTTTTTGCTTTCACAAAAAAGTATCGGCTATTCCTTATCATTTATTGGCTCACTAACGATCAAACTGACTTTTGTAGCTGCTCTAATTTTACTATGTTTAGCGGTTTTTGATTATTTTTACCAAAAGTATGAATTTGAAAAAAGCATTCGAATGTCAAAACAAGACATCAAAGATGAATACAAGAAAGCTGAAGGGGATCCCCTCATTAAATCAAAAATAAAAGAAAAGCAAAGACAAATGAGTATGAATCGAATGATTCAAGACTTGCCGAGTGCCGATGTTCTAATTACGAACCCAACGCACTATGCAATTGCCATAAAGTACGACGCAGAGACGATGGAAGCACCCATGGTAATCGCAATGGGGAAAGACCACCTTGCCTTGAAAATTAAAGAAAAAGCCAAAGAACTTAAAATTGTGACGATGGAAAATAAACCTCTCGCTCGTGCGCTATACCACCAAGTGGAAATAGGAGATTACGTTCCTGAAGAGCTATTCTTAGCGGTTGCAGAGGTTTTAGCATATATATATCGTTTAAAAGGAAAGATTTAATGAAATTGAGGGAGGAGGAAACCGCTTGAAAATCAGAGATTATGTCGTCTTAATATCGGTCATTATGCTTGTTGTGATGATGGTTATTCCTCTTCCGCCACTCTTACTAGATATATTAATTATGATTAATATCAGTCTTGCTTTAACCATTATTCTAGTTGCCATGAATACAAAAGAAGCCCTGCAATTCTCAATTTTCCCTACGTTATTATTACTAACTACCTTGTTTCGATTAGGTTTAAATGTCTCGACAACGAGATCCATTTTAACGAATCAAACGGGTGGAGAAGTGATTGAAACGTTTGGCTCATTTGTTGTTGGGGGAAGTGCTATTATCGGGATTTTGGTGTTCTTGATTTTAGTAATTATTCAATTCCTAGTAATTACCAAAGGGTCAGAACGAGTTGCAGAAGTTGCCGCTCGTTTCACGCTCGATTCAATGCCTGGTAAACAAATGAGTATCGATGCGGATTTAGGGGCAGGAATGATTTCTGATCAAGAAGCTAAACAACGCAGAGAAAAGGTTAGCCAAGAAGCCGATTTCTACGGGGCGATGGATGGTGCTAGTAAGTTTGTTAAAGGAGATTCCATTGCCGGAATTATCATCACCATCATTAACATTATCGGTGGATTAATAATTGGTGTAATTGTTCACGATTTACCAATGGGAGAAGCAGCAAAACTCTTTACATTGTTATCAATTGGAGATGGCTTAGTTAGTCAAATCCCGGCACTGTTAATTTCTACTGCAGCCGGAATTGTCGTCACAAGAGCCGCGTCTGAAGGAAACTTAGGTACGGACATTACGAAACAATTATTTGCTTATCCTAAAATGCTCTATGTGGTCTCTGGAACACTTGCACTCATTGCGGTATTCACGCCAATAAATCCGCTTTTAGTATTGCCTGTTGCTTTCCTTGTTGCATTTGGTGGCTATAAAATGCAACGTACTTTAACCGCTGAGGAGAATCAAGAGAGTGAAGTTTCTACGGAAGGACAAGAGCTTGAGGTATTAAAAAGTCCGGAGAGTGTCATTGATCTTTTACATGTGGATGCCATTGAATTTGAATTCGGGTACGGATTAATTCCAATTGCCGATAAAAATCAAGGTGGAGACTTATTAGACCGCGTCATTATGATTCGTAGACAATGTGCTATGGAATTAGGGATAGTTGTTCCAGTCATCAGGATTCGAGATAACATTCAACTATTTCCAAACCAATATGTGATTAAAATAAAAGGGAATCGCGTCGCGTCTGGTGAAATTATGCTAGACCATTACTTAGCAATGAGCCCTGGTGTAGATGATGAAAACGTTGAAGGAATCCAAACAGTTGAGCCTGCATTTGGCATGCCAGCACTTTGGGTAACTGAAGAAATGAAAGAAGAAGCAGAAATGGCCGGGTATGCAATCGTCGATCCATCTTCTGTCGTGTCCACTCACTTAACGGAAGTCATCAAGCGACATGCTCATGAGTTAATTGGCAGACAAGAGGTTAAAGCACTTGTTGAAAATGTCCGAGAAAACTCACCTGCTGTTGTCGAAGAATTAATGCCGAACTTAATGGCGATTGGTGAGATTCAAAAAGTTCTAATGAAGCTGTTAAAAGAAAAAGTGTCAATCCGTAATTTACTGGTCATTTTAGAGACATTGGCTGACTATGCATCACAAACGAAAGATACAGATTTATTAACAGAATATGTGAGACAAGCTCTTTCAAGACAAATTACATTGCAATATACGAATCCAAATGAACCCTTACAAGTGATTACAGCAGGAGCGAGTCTTGAGAAGAAATTCGCAGATTCTGTGCATCGCACGGAGCAAGGGAATTATTTATCAATTGACCCAGAATCATCACAACAAATATATCAAAATATATCAGAGCAAGCCGCTCAACTACAACAATCTGGTGTACAGCCTATCTTATTAACATCACCGGCCATTCGCATGTATATGCGCCAATTTATTGAACGTTTTGCACCTGATCTTCCCGTACTATCTTATAATGAACTAGAACCAGAAATTGAAATTCAAAGCGTTGGGGTAGTTAATACTTCAGTGGGGGTGGGTAGTAACTAATGAGGTTAAAAACATATATTGTCAATAATATTGGGGAAGCCATTCCAATGATTAAAAAGGACTTAGGAGAAGACGCACTGATCTTAAATTCCAAAAAAGTGAAAATCGGTGGTTTCTTAGGGTTATTTAAGAAAGAGAAACTCGAGGTAATTGCGGCAGTCGAAACAACATCAACTCAAAAGGCCCGAAAAAATGAAGAGGTAAAACCAGAACCTCAAGTTCACCAAAAAGAAGATGTAAAGCCAATAGAATCGATTCAAGCTGTGATACCATCTGTTAAAGAAGAAGGTGTCAATAATCATGAACTCATCAGTGAATTGAAAAGCATTAAGCAATTTATGATGCAAGTGATTGGGGAAGACCGGTTACCTACTTCGTTAAAAGCATTGAATACGCAATTGATGAAGCAAGAAATTACAGCTGAGATTCAATCTGAACTATTTGCAAAACTGATGCTAGTTTTAGGTCAAAACCCGGATGTAACAAAAGAACAAGTACATGAATTAGCGCGAAATGAAATCATTCGGTTAATTAAAGATCATCAGAAAGTTTCAACGAATATAGAGCCTGAACTCATTTGTTTTATTGGGCCTACTGGAGTTGGCAAAACAACAACCATCGCAAAAATTGCCGCTGATTATATGCTAAAAGAAAATAAAAAAGTCGGTCTGATCACCTCAGATACTTACCGAATCGCAGCTGTAGAACAAGTGAGAACATATGCCAATATCTTAAACATTCCAATTCAAGTCGTAGAATCATCCGATGACTTAAATAATGCAATGTCGGAACTTAGTTTTTGCGATATTATCCTTATGGACACGGCAGGAAGAAACTATCAGCAAAAACAGTATATTGATGAACTTGTGCGAATACTTCCTGATCATCATAAAATTCAAATCAATTTGGTCTTAAGTTTAACTTCAAAATATGAGGACATGAAAAGAATCATTGATAATTTCCAAACAATTGAAATGGATCAATTGCTATTAACAAAAAAAGATGAAACAAGTTCGTCTGGTGCGATTTTGAATTTGATTTACCACTATTCGATTCCGATACGGTATATTACCAATGGTCAAAATGTTCCAGATGATATTTTTGTGGTAACTCCAGAGTTAATCGCAAGCTTCGTATTAGGAGAAGATGAACATGATTGATCAAGCGAAACTATTAAGAGAAAAGGTTTTACAGAAGAAATCAAAAAAAGAGCAAAAACAAACACGTGTTATTGCCATTACAAGTGGCAAGGGTGGAGTTGGAAAATCAAACTTTGCATTAAATTTTGCTTTAAGTTTAGTTCAACAAAACAAAAAGGTGCTAATTTTTGACGTTGATTTAGGATTTGCAAATGTCGACATCTTACTAGGTAGAACGAACAAAGAGTCCATCGCCACCATGATTGAGAAAAATCTATCCATTTGGGACATTATTGAAGAAGGTCCAAACGGCTTGTTATTTATTTCAGGTGGAACTGGATTTAATGATTTATTTCAGTTAGATGAATCTAAACTAAACAAATTTTTTAGTGAGTTAAGTACCATTCAAGGATTTGTCGATTATATTATTTTAGATACTGGTGCTGGATTATCTTATGAGAATCTGCGTTTTATTTTAGCGGCTGACGATGTGATATTAGTGACCACTCCTGAGCCTACTTCAATTACAGATGCTTATTCCATCGTTAAGATGGTTCATTCAAAAAACCCGAATGTACATATGAAACTAATTGTTAATCAATGTACAAGTGAACAGGAAGGGAAAAAAACAGCTGAAAACTTTAATAAAGTAACTCAACAATTTTTAAATAAACAAATTGGGATATTAGGGCTTATCCCGAGTGATGTGAATATCCCGAATGCTGTAAAAAAACAAATCCCATTTTTACTTGCCTATCCAACTTGTCATGCATCACAGGCAATTCAAATTGTGACAAGTGAATATCTTCAACTTCCTGTCCCATATAAACTTGGAATCAAAGGCTTTTTATTAAAAATGCTTTTTAAATAGACATACAGTTCTATTTTAGAAGTAAGTGGTGGTGAAACTCATGTTGAACAATAAATTGTCAAAAGAAGAACTAAGTTACTGGGAAAATTGGCAAAAACAGCGTGATTCACAATCAGGAGACTATTTAGTTACGCAGTATCTTCCTCTAGTCGAATATGTCATTCAACGGTTTATGATTAGTTTGCCAAAAACGGTCAATCCGGATGATATTCGAAGTCTCGCATTTGAGGGACTTCTTGATGCATTAGATAAATTCAATATTGAAAGAGATTTAAAGTTTGAGACGTATGCCTCATGGAGAATTAAAGGGGCGATTATCGATGGCCTCAGACAAAGTGATTGGTTGCCGCGCTCTGTAAGAGAAAAAGTGAAAAATATTGAAAAAGCCTATACTATTTTAGAGCAAACGAATAACAGTTCGGTTACAGATGAGGAAGTTAGTGCCTATTTAGGGATTACGAAAGCTGAACTGAATAAGACAGTTTCCGAAGCCGCTCTATCTACCATGATTTCCATTGATGAGCCTACTTATGATGAGAATAAACAAGTAGGTAAATATGCGTTGACTCAAAATCATATTGCAGGATCTCCTGAACAATATGTCACCGAACAAATGATTAAAGAGTCTTTAGCGTGTGCAATTGACCGATTGCCGGAGAAAGAAAAGATTGTGGTTTCTCTATTCTATTATGAAGAATTAAAATTAACTGAAGTTGCAGAAATTCTGAATGTCAGTGTTTCTCGTGTTTCTCAAATGCATTCGAAAGCAATATTACGATTACGTGCAGCTACATTAGCAATCCATGATCAATATTAAATACTTTGAATGAGGTGTAGAAAATGGAGGTGATTATCATGGAGTGGTTACTAGGTGGATTAATACTTATCGGCATTATCGTAAATATAAGAGCTTATATTGTTTTAGTTCAGTTTAAGCGCAAAAAGAGACAAATTATCGTAAATACTGATGTTATTTTGCAAAGTATGGAAGATTTTGTCGAAAACCTAGAAAAAGAGAATGATGAGTTATATCATAAGCTTATAGACTATATTAAAGCGACAGAAAGTAAACTTGATGAGCGAATTCAACTATTAGAAGGCAAACAACACACTGAAGTGGTAAGCACATCTGTTCCACTACATACACCTGATGTTCAGGAAGAGAAAAAGCAAGAGATTCCTGATATTCAGGAAGTTGGAAAGTGGAAGGTTCCTGAAATTCTTGAAGATAAGAATTTTGAGACTCCAAATTTTCAGAAAAACGAGAACCCGGAAATTCGTGTTCGTCAGGAAGAGGAAAAGCAAGAGAGTCCTGACAATCAAGAAGGTGTAAAACAGGAAGTACTTGATATTCAAGAAGATAAATTGCAGTCGATTCCCGATATTCAAGATTCTTCAAATCAGGAGACCCTTGAGATACAGAA
>JBFGKX010000129.1:0-7071 GCA_041576455.1 Paenisporosarcina sp.
AATCATTATTCTGTAAAATTTAAAGAAGTTAAATAACCGAGTAATAGTAAGAAACCAATTCCAATAATTAAATGCATATCCACTTTATATTGCCTCCTTATTAAAAAAACCAAGCTCTGTCTATAATTTTATTGTACAATGAATAAAAGAAAGAAGAAACCTTTTCGTGCTTGAAATCGTACCTAAATATAGAAGCTTATAAAAATTGGACATATTTGAAGGTGATAGCAGATGAAAAATTGGATTCAGAAAACGTTAGTCATTGCAGTCGCGTTTTTAACATTTGGTGTAATTTCTCCAACTCATGAAATATGGGAAAATTTACTAGATGATAAAGCGAATCAAAAATCGATTTCTTCTCTTAATACAGAACATACATATGACGTTGAATGGTCAGAAGAACAACCATCAGATTTCATTGAGAATGCCATCATTCAAGCGAAAGAACAGTCGCAATTGAAATTTGGTTCAAAGATTGGTCCAGTCATTACTAACGAATTTGATGAAGTGATTTTCCCTAAAATTCAAGAAGCCATTGAATCTACATTAGTTGAGATGGACAAAGATTTACTGAAAACACTAGCAATTAGTGAAAAGCCATCTGGGAATCATAGTGAAAAGATTTTTCATATTTACAATACAGCTACTGCCTCAGATGTTATTCGTTTTCATGTTAGAACCGATCGTAAACCACAGGATGGCTATTTTTTTAATTTTCATTATCACAAGGTTTCAGACCAGTTTGTTAAACACTATCAATTAGGTGATATTTATTGGTCGAAAAATATGCCACCGAAGTGGTTGTCTTAACCAATAAACCTTTTTCATTGCCTAGCGCTGAAAGAGGTTTTTTTCACATTTATTTCTATAGGAGGTTTTTATTATGGATCAATATTTACAACTTTGCCGAACAATATTATCTGATGGAACGTTGAAAAATGATCGTACAGGTACAGGAACAAAAAGCATTTTCGGGTACCAAATGCGGTTTGATTTAACCAAAGGATTTCCTTTAGTGACGACTAAACACACCGCTATGCGTCTGATTACATCTGAATTGCTCTGGTTCCTTAAAGGGGATACAAATGTGAAAACGTTGATCGCTGAGCGCAATCACATTTGGGATGACTGGGCTTTTGAAAAATGGGTGAAAAGTGAAACATATGATGGTCCCGACATGACTGATTTTGGTTTACGTGCAGCAAAAGATGAACAGTTCCAACAAGTTGTAGAAGAACAAATGAATATTTTTAGAGAAAACATCTTATTAGACGAAGAATTTGCAAAAGAATATGGCGACTTAGGACCTGTTTACGGTCGTCAGTGGCGTTCTTGGCCAACTCATGATGGTCGTTCCATTGATCAATTAAAAAATGTTATCTCGTCCATCAAAAACAACCCGGATTCAAGACGTCACATTGTTACCGCTTGGAATCCTTCTGAAGTGGATCAAATGGCATTGCCACCTTGTCATACATTTTTCCAATTTTATGTAGCAGAAGGGAAATTGTCTTGTCAGTTATATCAACGGAGTGCGGATGTTTTTCTTGGAGTTCCTTTTAATATTGCTTCATATGCGTTATTAACGCATTTAATTGCACAAGAATGCAATCTAGAAGTTGGTGATTTTGTACATACTCTTGGGGATGCGCATATCTATTCAAACCATATGGAACAAGTGGAAGAACAACTTTCACGTCAACCAAGAAATTTGCCACAACTTTCAATTTCCACCGACAAAGAAACCATTTTCGATTTAGAAACAAAAGATATAACAATTGAAGGTTACGATCCCCACCCAAGAATTAAAGCACCTATTGCGGTATAGAAAGGAAGACTTGAATGATTTCTTTAATTGTGGCGCATGACCTCAATCGCGTCATTGGAGTAAATAATAAAATGCCTTGGCATATTCCTACTGAACTAGCTTATTTCAAAGAAAAGACCATGGGGAAAGCGATTGTCATGGGACGAAAAACATATGAATCGATTGGACGGGCATTACCTGGACGACTTAACATCGTAATTTCACGGAAGACATCGTACGAACAAGAGGGCGTAACTGTTGTACATACGATTGAGGATGCCATTAATCTTGCCGAAAAATACCATGAAGAAGTAATGATCATTGGCGGAGAACAAATATTTAAAGACGTCTTACCATTGGCTGATCGATTGTATGTGACGATAATTCGTCAGCACTATAATGGCGATACCTTTTTCCCGTCTTATGAGAATGAGTGGAAAGTCATCTCAACCTCTAGTGAAATGACGACTGATAAAGGGATCGGATATGCGTATTTAATTTTAGAAAGAAAACACGGTGATGAGTCTTATGTATAATTCTTTGCGAACTTTTTCATTTTTATTTGGCTATTTACCTTTTAGTTTATTTGACTTACGTAAAGTCCAAAAAATGAAGGGTCACCTTTCCACTAAAGAGTACGATGCACTCGTTCATCAGCATCCCAAAAAATGGGCAGATGGCATATTAAAAAGAACCAAAAGTTCATTTCATGTCCAAGGGTTACCTAATATTCCAGAAGCTCCAGTGCTCTTTGTCAGTAATCATGAAGGGAATTTTGATATTCCATCCTTGATTGCCCACATTCCAAAACCGTTTGCATTTATGTCGAAAATTGAAGTGAAAAAAATCCCAATCCTTAGACATTGGATGGAAGCCATGAATTGTGTATTTATTGACCGAACAAATCGTCGAAGTTCCATGCGTTCGATTCAAGACATGATTGTCACTTTACAGAATGGACACTCTATGATTATTTTCCCAGAAGGAACACGTAGTAAAGGAAACACTGTACAGCCCTTTAAATCTGGATTTGCTCGGATTGCCAAAGAGGCACATGTACAAATTGTCCCGATTGCCATTGCAGGCACTGCAGACATCATGGAAAACAATCAAAATAAAATTAAACCAGCCCATGTAGAAATAAGTATATTGAGTCCTATTTCGATTGAAACCATTAAAACCCTTACATCAAAAGAATTAATTGATCTTGTACAAAACCAGATTTCGACAGAAGTAAATGGTTTACATCAAGTGTTGACTAAAAACTAGACATAAATGGATTTCGCCATTTCTATGCCAAATTAACAATTCCAATAAGTTTACAGAAGCTCAATAATTTTTTTATAATAAGCTTATTAACTGAAGAGGTGAGATGGATGGGGAAAATACATATTGTAACTGATTCTACTGCCGACTTAACAAAAGAACAAATCAACAAATACGCCATTCATGTTGTTCCCTTAACAATACACATCGATGGGAAAACATATATTGACAGAGTAGACGTTGAAGCTGAATCATTCTTAGAACTCATGAGATCGTCAAATGAACTTCCGAAAAGTTCACAACCTGCAATCGGGGTTTTCCAAGAATTATATGATGAATTAGGGAAGAATGGAGATCAAATCGTATCTATTCATATGACTGGTGGGATGAGCGGTACTGCTAAGTCAGCGCAAGCTGCTGCAAATATAACGGATGCAGATGTGACTGTCATTGATTCGAGATTTATTTCATATGCTTTATCATTTCAAGTGATAGAAGCAGCGCAATTAGCACAATCAGGTGCAAGCGTGAATGAAATTGTTAAAAAACTAGAAGTCTTAAGACACAATACCAAATTATTTGTTGTCGTGGACACACTTGAAAATCTGGTCAAAGGTGGGCGAATTGGAAAAGGGAAAGCTTTAATTGGCTCATTATTATCCATTAAACCCATCGCTTCATTAGAAGGTGGAGAATATACACCCGTTCATAAAGCTAGAAGTCACAAACAAGTCGTTCAATACCTCTATCATCAATTTTTGGAAGACACAAAAGGAAAATCCATAAAAGCTGTTGGCATTTCGCAGGCAAATGGTTTTGCTATGTCAGATCCATTAAAGAAATTAATTCAAGAAGCTGGATTTTCTGATGTCCAAGTAGCATTTACATCGCCCATCATTAGCACTCATACAGGAATTGGCGCAATCGGTTTTATGTATACGGTAGAATAGAGATTGTAAATGAGCAGGGAGCGATCCCTGCTTTTCTATTGAAAAGGAGAGAATGGGATGAATTTACGGTTGAAACTTGTCTTACTCATGATGTTTTTTATCTTGATGGGATGTCAAATTGACCAAGAAAATTCTCATGATTTGACGACAAGACAATCACTTGAAATATCTGAATATGCACTAAATGAAATGTTTGTTTCAGAAGATGTTACGCTAGTTGGGTTAGGTGATTCACTCACTCAAGGGGTTGGCGACGAACGAAAAATGAGTGGCTATTTAGGACGACTTGCAACTAAAATCAATACATTTCAAGGAGTCCGTGAAGTTAAGTTATATAATGAAGCAAAACGAGGAAAAAGAAGCGACCAACTATTAAAACAGTTATTATCGAATGAATTAGACGAATCGATACAAAAAGCAGATATTATTGTCATGACGATAGGTGGTAATGACATCATGCGCATCGTAAAAAAAGATTTATTCCATTTACGAGTCGATGTATTTGATCAAGAGTTACTTGAATACACGAAACGGTATGGTCAAATATTAGCTGAAATAAGAAGTATTAATCCGACAGCACCAATTATTTTAATGGGATTATATAATCCGTTTTCAATTGTTACTGATGAAGTGAATGAATTTGACGAAATTATAACAAGTTGGAATAAAGCCATTTTCAATTTTGCCTATAGCGACATCAATGCATGTTTTGTTCCTGTAGATGATTTATTTAATTCTAATGCGAATATGGTTTACCATACAGATTTTTTCCACCCAAATAGCAAAGGATATGAACAAATGACCGACAGAATTATTGAATCCATAGAAGCATGTGGTTTAAACAAATTAACAAATGGGGAAATGGACTTTTAAGGAGTTGAATTAAAATTGAATCCGTGGAAAGTTGCTTTTTATATATTAATCGCACTAATTCTTACCGCAATGGCTTTGCTATTTTTATGGATAAGCACACCATCAGAAAAAACGATTTTACCTGAACCAGTAGCAGCTTCCAATGGGAGTATATTGACTGTTAAAACAACCAAAGAAAATTTTGAAGGCATTGCGAACACGTACATAATGGACGCAATTAAAACAAAACCACTTCCCGTCACTTTAAATGTCGAAGATCAAATCTTTTTAACAACTGAACTTACAATATTCTCAGTTAAGTTACCGGTTATTATGAAATTCGATCCAATTGTTGAACCTAATGGAAACTTAAAATTAGTCCAACAAGGAGTTGAAGTCGGAAGATTAGAAATTCCGCCTGAAAGCGTGTTAAAATTACTGAAAGACTCAGTGTCTTTGCCAAATTGGATGATTGTTCGACCGAAAGAGAAAGACGTTTATATTGATTTATCTCGTATTCCTATGCAATCAAATGTTGAGGTAAGAGCAAAAAAAGTTAATTTAAAAGAAGATGAAATTATTTTAGAAATACTAATTCCGAATAAATAAGGGAGGTTTAATTTGTGAATCTAGAAAAAGCTACATTTGCTGGCGGATGTTTTTGGTGCATGGTTAAGCCTTTTGATTCTTATGCTGGCATACATTCTGTTATTTCGGGTTATTCAGGAGGAGAATTAGAATACCCTACATACGAGCAAGTGTGTTCAAATACGACTGGTCATAGAGAAGTTGTTCAAATTACTTTTGATCCAAGTATTTTTCCATATGAGAAATTAGTTGAACTCTTTTGGATGCAGATAGATCCAACGGATGCCGGTGGTCAATTTTTTGATAGAGGTTCATCTTATGAGACTGCCATTTTTTATCATAATTTAACACAAAAAGAAATTGCTGAAGCTTCGAAGGAACAATTACAAGCAAGTGGCAGATTTTCTAAGCCAATTGTGACACCAATCGTAGAAGCAAAACCATTTTACCCAGCTGAACAGTCCCATCAAGATTATTACAAAAAAAATCCTACTCATTACAAACGGTATCAAGTGGGTTCCGGTAGAGCAGGATTCATACAAAATATGTGGGGAGGTCCATCATGAAGAAAGAAGAGTTGAAACATAAGCTTACGCCTATGCAATTCTACGTAACTCAAGAAAATGGTACAGAACCACCTCATCAAAATGAATATGATCAGCAATTTAATGAGGGCATTTATGTAGATGTGGTATCTGGAAAACCATTATTTAGTTCAAACGATAAATATGATGCTGGCTGTGGATGGCCAAGTTTTACAAAACCAATTGATGGACCTGAAGTGACTGAACTTCTGGATGAAACGCATGGCATGAAAAGGACGGAAGTTCGAAGTAAGACAGCTAATTCCCATTTGGGTCACGTTTTTCCAGATGGACCGGGTCCTCAAGGACTACGCTATTGCATAAATTCAGCTTCACTTAAGTTTATCCCTAAAGAGAAATTGAGCGAAGAAGGATACGGTGAGTATGAGTCACACTTTTAATAGTAGAGCTAAACTCTTAAATTTATGGGTTTAGCTTTTTTTCTCTCTTACTCTACTTTTACTTCTATAACCATTTCATGTTTAAATAGATTACAACAATGTTATTTTGGAGGGGTACATGAATCATTCATTTTATAAATATGTATTAACTTTTAGAGGTGGACCTAAATCAGATCAGAAAGCTCTGTTTGCGGAAGTCATGTTTTATGATTTAACATTCCCAAAACAATCGACTGATTTTGAAGAACTCTCTCGTTATATTGAAGAATTGGCTCACACCGATATGTCAGCAACCGTTTTTGATGACTTATGGTCGTTATATGAAATAAATGTTATATCGAAAGCATAATATTTAAGCGGGATAGGTTTCCTGATAAATGCTGTGGGGAATTATGTAATATTTTAAGTAGAAAACATCATAATCCATGTAGATGTATATAACTAAAAAATTTCGTGAATTATGATGATAAGTATGAAGAGCGTGCGCTTAACTTTTACTCCATTTGCATCTTGGTTAAAAAAACAGTATGATAGTACGGAAATGTCAATAAAGTGAGGTTACAAAAAATGAGTGTTCATATTAATGCAAAGAAAGGCGATATCGCCGATACGATTTTATTACC
>JBFGKX010000130.1:0-7044 GCA_041576455.1 Paenisporosarcina sp.
TAACTCTCCACTAAAAAAAGCGGGACTATATTAGTCCCCCTCTAAAATGTAAGTAAACATAATTGTATACGATTAAAAAAGAGCATATACAAGAAGACGTTGATTTTCTCTGCGACGGACGTGTTTCGCGGACACGACTTCACTCCAATTTAATCTACAGATGTCTCTTCTGTTACCATAGTACTCCTTATGATTACAGTAACTAAATCGTCCGCTATTTCTGAAGACTCCGGCGGAAAAACGAAACAAGCTAGACCCCATAGGCTTAGCTATCCTAGACAGCTGAATCGAGGAAGCTAGCGTTTTGTTCGTGGAAAGCGTAAGAAATAGCCGACCATCATTTTTAAAAATAGAGAGATACATACATGAAATGACCGCTTTCCGTGGGCTCGCGCCGAACTCACTTGAGCTTTCCTCGAGTGGATTTCGACGTCTTCGCTATCCCACAGGAGTCGGTCATTTCATTCTTATTTTTATAGGGTGACGTAAGAGAATCTTAAGAAAAATAAAGCAAGAACATGAGTAGTTGAAAATGCGGGTGAATCAACCGGTTTCCTATTGCAAGCGTAACTCTTCATATAATTTATATAGAGAGAAGGACGGCTATTTCTGAAGACTCCTGCGGAAAAACGAAACAAGCTAAACCCCACAAGCTTAGCTGTCATAGACAGCTAAGCTTAGGAGGCTAGCGGTTCGTCCGCGGAAAGCGAAAGAAATAGCCGACCATTATCTCTTACGGAAGAGTACAAAGATAAGAATACAAATTTTTATCCTGATAATTGATGAATCCACTTTGGATTATAGGTTCCTTTTAAATATTAAACAGAGGAAGAATGTCATGAAATGACCGCTTTCCGTGGGCTCGCGCCGAACTCACTCGAGCTTTGCTCGAGTGGATTTCGACGTCTTCGCTTTCCCACAGGAGTCGGTCATTTAATTTTTATTTCTTCAGGGGTGACTTGAGGTGAACTGTGGAAGTTTTATGCATAACCATGATTAGTTGAATAACCCGACGACTAATCAGCTATTAGCGTATGAGTACATCGTCCATAAAATAGAAGTGGCTATTGATTTTTCAATCTTTTTCTATAAAAGAAAGTGAATGTAACTGTACACGATTTTAAAGGATTTTATAAACATATATTCATTTCGTTTGTCATGTGGGACCGTATAAGCACATGTTTTCACCTCCTTTTCTTCATTCAGATGACTTCACTTTTATTATCGTATCTCTTCATATAATTTGAGTAGGAAAATGGTCTGTTATTTCTGAAGACTCCTGCGGAAAAACGAAACAAGCTAGACCCCATAGGCTTAGCTATCCTAGACAGCTGAGTCGAGGAAGCTAGCGTTTCGTTTGTGGAAAGCGTAAGAAATAGCCGACCATCATTTTTCTATCTAGAGTGCAAAAGGGAAGAATACGAATTTTATTCTTTTATATTGATTTAGACACTTTTAATATTAAGCTAAAGTGAAATTCTTTTAGTCCACTCTTAATGAATTATTTTCTTATTGTTCTTTTAAGTTTTGAGTAATTAGAGATTGAATCAGTGTCTCTAATGATATTATTTCTTCCCTAATTCTATAGCTTTTTTGATATCCTTTAACGATTGTGAAGCTCCGTACATTAATACGCCACCTCGATAAACCCGCGATCCAAACCAGCCTAGAATGAAGATTGTTATTAACAAAATGGCGATACCGAGGATCGGTTCCCAAATTGGCAAATCAAGCATCCCTACTCTTAAGAACATCACCAGTGGTGTAAAAAACGGAATGTAAGAAGCAATTTGTACATAGGACGCTTGTGGATTGCCTAATCCAGTAAAGGCAATAAATGAAGCGATAATAATTAAAAACGTCATTGGCAATAACATTTGTTGTACATCTTCAGTACGGCTTACTAGAGACCCTAGCAATGCTGCTAGCGTTGCGTACAAAAAGTAGCCCAATAAGAAAAATATCACCGCATATAAGATCATGCCTACACGAACATCTGAAAAACCGAAAAAAGAGAAGACGCCTGACGTTAAATTGGATGAACTGGTTTTTAAAGCGATAAATCCAACCAATCCGAATAATGCAATTTGAAGCAATCCAAGAGTTCCAACACCTGCAATTTTTGCAAACATATGCTTAACGGGGGACACACTTGAAATGATAATTTCCATCACGCGTGATGATTTTTCAGTCGCTACTTCTAGCGCAATCATATTTGAATAATAGAAGACAGCAAAATAAATGACGAAAATTAATACATATATCAAACCACGTGCCTGACTTAATTCTTCCTCAGATTTCGAAGAAGCACTTACGGCATTTTGAGTGAAATCAATCGGCGCAAATAATTGAGTGACTGCATCACTTGATAAGGATAAAGAATTCGCCTTAATATTAGTTTGAACATTTTGTAACGCTTCTCGAAGTTTCATTGGAAGCTCAAATGCGCTGGCATTTTCTGAGCTGTACGTTGCTCGAATAGAACCTGCACCCTCTAAATGCAACACTAAAAAACTGGATATTTCATCATCCATAATTTGCTGCTCTAATTTCTCTAACGAATTTCCGGTAGGTTTTAATTGAATTCCACTTTCCGTTACATCTAATTGTTGTTGAAGTAATTCAACTAATCTTCCACTCTTATCAATTACATGAACAATATTTGCGTCCGCTCCCCCTTCAAAAAGAGATGTATCTTGCACTTTAGCAATTATGCTCGGAAGGTTAGCCATAAAAAAAATACCGATCACTACAATTAAAGTTGTAATGATAAAGGATTTGGTTTTAGCTTTTGTCCAAAAAGATTGTTTAAATATTGTCCAGAAATCACCCAAGGTCTTTTCCCACCTTTTCAATAAAAATGTCATGAAGGGAAGGTTCTTCTATTGCAAAATAACGTATATCCCCTTTCGTCAATGCTTTACGCAAGAGGATATGTGCGGTTGATTCTTCTTTAATTTGAAATACCCCCCCTTCTATCGACTGTTTAAATCCATATACTCCCTCTACCTTATCTAAGAAGGAAAGATCAAAATCAGCTTTCATCCGAACATTTTGGCGTCCAAACCCTCGCTTAACACCCCGTATCGATCCACTTACTATTGCTTC
This sequence comes from Paenisporosarcina sp., assembly GCA_041576455.1. Taxonomy (GTDB): domain Bacteria; phylum Bacillota; class Bacilli; order Bacillales_A; family Planococcaceae; genus Paenisporosarcina. The sequence continues at coordinate 3,109 of JBFGKX010000130.1, forward strand.
TCCATGATGCATAATACACAATTGATCGCACAATTCTTCTACATGGTCCATGCGGTGACTTGAAAAGACGATGGTCGTTCCTTCTTTTTGAATGTCCCCTATCGCTTTTTTTAACATTTCAACATTTACAGGATCTAGTCCGCTAAATGGTTCATCTAAAATAACTAATGATGGTTTATGAACGAGAGATGCGATCACTTGAATTTTTTGTTGATTTCCTTTTGATAATTCCTCTACTTTTTTTTGAGCATAGTGTGGCACTTCAAATCGGTCAAGCCATTCATTCGCCGCAACTTTCGCTTCGGTCTTATTCATGCCACGCAGTTGTGCTAAATAGATCAATTGTTCGATCACTTTCATTTTTGGGTACAAACCACGCTCTTCTGGTAAGTATCCAATGTCTGAACTATTTGCATACGAAATTGCCTTCCCATTCCATGTGATGGTACCTTCTGTAGCTTCCAAAAGTCCTAAAATCATCCGAAATGTCGTCGTTTTCCCTGCCCCATTTGCCCCTAAAAATCCAAACATCGTGCCTTGCTCTACTTTCATTGATAAATTTTTAACTGCCATAAATTCTCTAAATTTTTTGGTCACATGGTCAATATGTAACGTCATAATCTCACTCCTTACCTTTTTCATGAAAACTGCTTAATCATCAACTCTATAAACCTTCCATCTACCTAAACTACGAGTGGTCTTTCTTTGATTCTCTTGTTTCCTTCAATCAACTTTACAAACTATTTTTTTGTTCAGAAAACTTGTATAATGAATTTACATTCATTTTAGAAAGGTTGAACAATTATGAAACCTTATAAATTTACGGCTTATGAACCAACAGGAAAATTAATAGTAGAAGAAACGTGGGACTTTGCATCTGATACTGAAGCTAAATCAAAAGGGCAAGATCTGATTGATGAAAAAGAATTTGCAAATACGACTCATCGACTCGTGAATACTTCCGGAAAACTTGTACTTTTTCATAGCTAATTAAAAAGACTGCTATCGCGAATCTACGCTTTAGCAGTCTTTTTGATTACTCTCCTTTAAAATTCGGTTTACGTTTCTCTACAAATGCTTGAATTCCTTCTAAGTGATCTTTGGAGCGTCTCATTGCAGATTGAGATGAACTCTCAAGCGCTAAAACGCTCTCTAACTCTTGCACATGTTGAGTATGTAAAATTTGTTTAGAAGCAATCATTGATTTTACTGGACTAGATAGTATTTTCGCAGCAGCAACCTCAGCATGTTCATAAGCTCTACCTTCTGCTGTTACTTCTTCAATTAACCCTAAGGCTAGTGCTTCATGGCCATTTAGTACTTTACCTGACCATATGAGTTGTTTTGCTTTAGGAGTGCCTACACGTTCTTTCAAAAAGAAGTGTCCCGCTCCATCTGGAACTAACCCTATCCCTATGAAATTCATTGCTAATTTACTATTTTCTTCAGCAATCACTACATCACACCCGAGGACAAGACTAAATCCTAGCCCAGCTGCAGCACCATGAACCGAAGCAATTGTAATCATTGGAAGAGTATAAAGGGCTTTTGCTAAACGAGAAACATCTACCATGACTGCTTCAATATCCATTGGACTATTTGGATCCAACATAGCTTTAATATCGCCACCTGCTGAGAAGGCACGACCTTCACCTTTAATAAGCAGCACTTGAATATCTTTTTCATAATGTAGCCATTCTAAAGCTTCAGCAATTTCTCTCATCATCGTCGCATTCATTGCGTTCATATTTTGTGGTCGGTTCAACGTCAAAGTTGCTAGTCGGCCATTCTTTTCTAACGTTACCGTTTCAAAGGTCAAAACAGACACCTCTTTCTTAGATGAATTGTCATTCATATAATTTATATTCGGTATTTATTGTTTAATTCCTTTAATTTGTATAGAATCCCGTCTAAAACGATCTACCCTTTTTGAAGGCAAGGATTTTATGACGATTCAAATGTGCAAATAAAGCGTACGTCACTGGTTTGTAATGTATAAAAAACATTCCATTACGTATTCAAAAGAGTTTTGTTTGATGCCACTGACTCTAAAGAATTGCTTTACTACAATTGATAACGGTAAAACACATACTAAGTAGATAAAAACTTTAAATGCACTTTATTATCCTTTTCCACCTATACTTCACTCCTCCATTTATACCTACCTTTTTTTCCTAATATCATTTAGTTTTACAATGCATATTCCCCACCAATGGTTCCAATACTAAGACTTATATATTTTGAAATCCAAAGATTTAGGAGGCACAATGAAGAATTTAATTTATCTATTTGGCCCAACTCTTATGATCTTTATTGGTCTCCATTATTATGAGTCCATACTAATGACATTTATCTTATTTTATAGCTGGTTATTTCTAATTCCTTTTAATTTTTATTTTAATCATAAACTTCGTAGGAAATCATTCTTCAAATCCATTAAAAAGGGATTTCAATCTCCATATGTCATAATAGGAATTGTCAGTGGGGCTATCTGTCTTATTGCAATTTTTAGCTCAGTCATATTTTTACAAAATTATTCTTTTGACATCAGTCAACTCTCTCAAAAATTAGATCAATGGGGTTTTAGTGGAACAAAGGTGTGGGGATTTATATTTGTACTCCTTTTTATTAATCCGTTTTTAGAGGAATGGTACTGGCGAGAATTTATCTTTATGCGGTTTCTTAATTCATTAGGCAATCTACAAACTATTTTTTTAACATCTTTTTTCTATGCGGTCTATCATTTGTTACCTTTAATTCCACTGTTTGAATGGCCATTTGGATTTTTTGCTACAATTCCTATTTTCTTTGCAGGTTTACTTTGGGGATATTTCAGAATTAAGTTTGGATCAATGATTGCTGCATATATTAGCCATTCGCTAGCAGACTTAGGAATTATTCTCGTGTATTTGTATTATTTCATGTAAAAGGATATTTATTATCTCTTCATATTAAAGATCTTATCGTTCTGCAAAGTACAGTCAGTATGTAAATCCGTTTACTGTTTTTTATAGTTGATAAACTAAGCTTCTCAAGAACAAAAAAACCAGCTCCCTGGAGGGAACTGGTTTTTATATGTGTTACTATAAGCCGCCTTTGCCGTAAATAAATAAGAAAGTTTTAGACCACCACTTCTCAAAGTGGGTGTTCGCAGAAACTATCCTGTGTGTCCTTATTACTTAATGAATAAGGCATGTCATTCCAGTCTCAATTAAAACTCCCTGTTACAGCTTAAAGGTTAAAACTTACTATCGTTACGAACAATGCAGCTTGTTTAAGTATCTTACATGATTTTTTTAAACTTTTCAATGGAAATTGCAACCAAAGATACCGGATTACTTTTGATGGTTATATTATCTATAATAAAATTCTTTCTGGAGATACCTTGAAATGATTCACCGTTGTCTCTTGAAGCATCTAGGTTGAATGTGAGATTTTCATTTTCCTTTAGCCTTCAATCATCAGTTCCTAATTGAACATCTCGTTTCATATCCTATTGCATTGTTTTACCCATCTTACCTAACGAAAACATGTGCGAGTCATAAATTACAGCTTTATTTTCTTAAACAATAAGCATTTAAAGGGTAAAAGAACACAGTGCTATCATATGAATTTCCATGCTAGTTAAATTGATTTCAACTGATTATTTTTTAGTATCAATCAAATCATTTGCTTATTTGGAAGTTTGGTGCTATGATAAAGAAGAATTATTTTTGTCGGTGTAAAAGATTTGTATACGTTTCAAACTTATCGTCTTAATGATCACTTTGGGCAGGGATAGTATTACATTGTGTGATTTCACACTAGGAGGCAACAAAAATGGAACAAGGTACAGTAAAATGGTTTAATGCAGAAAAAGGTTTTGGTTTTATCGAGCGTGAAAATGGGGACGATGTATTCGTACATTTCTCAGCAATCCAAAGTGAAGGCTTCAAA
>JBFGKX010000131.1:0-7026 GCA_041576455.1 Paenisporosarcina sp.
AATCAAACCTTTAAAAGCGTTTTATGATTATCAAGCAAAATACAAAGATGGCAATACGGCAATGATTATTCCAGCTGATGTTTCAAAAGAGTTGGAAGCGACGTTACAAGACAACGCAGTTAAAGCATTTAAAGTATTAGACTGCTCAGGACTTGTTCGAGCGGACTTCTTTGTCACGGATACGGATGAAGTTCTCATTAATGAAGTTAATACATTACCGGGGTTTACGCCGTTCAGTATGTTCCCATTGCTGTGGCAACACACGGGCGTAAACTATTCAGAACTAATCGATCAACTAATCGAACTAGCGATAGAACGTCACGAAGAAAAACAACAATTACTCTATACAATGGAATGAGTGTGATTACTTGTGAAAAAATCATTACAAAAGATTGCTGAATGGTTAAATATCGATCCATCAAATACACCAGATGTGATGGTAAGTGGTGTCTCCATCAATACAAAGACCATTCAAGTTGGAGATATCTTTATTCCATTTAAAGGTGAAAAAGTGAATGGCCATCAGTATGTTTCGCAAGCGTTTGAAAAAGGAGCGGTAGCTGCTCTTTGGCAACAAGATGAACCCAACCCACCACAAGATATGCCTTTGCTATTTGTGAAAGACAGTGAGAAAGCTTTACAACAAATGGCCTGTGCCTATCGCAAAGAGCACCAAGCAACGTTCATTGGGATAACAGGGTCCAATGGGAAGACTTCGACTAAAGATTTAGTAGCTGGTGTACTCTCTCCTTATTTCCGTGTTCAAAAAACAGCGGGAAACTTTAATAACAACCTGGGTTTACCGATTACGATCTTATCTTTAGATGAAGATACTGAATTTGCCATTCTTGAAATGGGGATGAGCGGTTTTGGTGAAATTGAATTTTTATCAAATTTGGCACAACCACATCACGTAGCAATTACAAACATTGGGGAAGCCCATATGCAAGATTTGGGCTCTCGAGAAGGCATATCCAAAGCGAAGTTTGAAATAGTAGCAGGTTTACAAAAAAGTGGATGTTTATTTTATGATGGTGACGAACCACTGTTACGTCCATTAGTAGAAACGTTTAATCATAAAAAAACCGACTCTTCGATCGAAACGATTTCTTTTGGTACGAATCAGTCAAATCATGTGTATGTTGATGGCATTCAAGCGACGGAAAATGGAAGCGAATTTGAAGTCCATGGTTTAATAAATGAACATTTGAGTCTTCCTGTTCTAGGGAAGCACCAAGTTAAAAATGCATTAATTGCCATACTTATTGCTCAAAAAGCAGGATTATCAAATAAACAAATTAAAGAATCTTTAAAAAACGTTTCATTAACAGACATGCGTATGCAAGTAATACCGGGAAATAATGGATCATTGTTTATTAATGATGCGTATAATGCTGCACCAACGTCAATGAAAGCCGCCATTACTTTTGTTCGTGAAACAACCATCCGTCCAGAAAAATGGCTAGTCCTCGGAGATATGTTAGAACTAGGAGCAGATGAACAAGTGTATCATGAAGAATTGGCTGAACAGATTACACCAATAGATTTTGCAGGTGTATGTTTATATGGACCAAGGATGAGATGGTTATACAGTAAATTGCAATCCAAATTTTCCAAGACCCATTTAATTTGGTCTGAAAAAGACTATGAACCAATTCAAAAAACATTAAAGGCCTATACTTCTACAAATACCATTGTTTTAGTGAAAGGTTCTCGCGGAATGGCACTAGAAAGCGTAATTGAATAGGGTTAAAAGTTGAAAAGCTTTATCCGTTTAAAAAACTAGGATGTATTTCTTTGTTGTCTTAGTGATATAGAGATATGAAGCCTTATTTGTAAAGAGGAATCTCAGGAGCCAAAAGAGCGAAGTGACCTCAATTCTCCCGCTTCAATTTCCTATGGGAAATCGTTAATTAATGCCTTACCTATCGGAGCTTAGCTGTCTTATGGGTGTTCATCTTTAAAAAAATGTTTTTTGTTAGCTGAAGGGAGACTCCTATTTAGGAAATCTCCCTTTTTTCTATGTAATTTATAAGAAATAAGGGAATACTTTAAACATATTATGGTGTTTTTACGTCATTAAATTTTATTTCTCAATCGTTTTGAAAACCAACCAACGGGGTATCAACAAAATAATGGCATCAATTGTCTTCAGTAGATGAGAAATTTAAAAGGTAAATTAAATTTTTTTGTAAGGGGTGTTTGCTCTGATTTAAGTTTACTTAATAATGGAGGTTACAAAATGCGGAAAACGGGTGTGCTCTGTATACATGGCTTCACAGGTGGTCCGTATGAAATCCAACCTTTTGTACAATATATTGAGGAGAAGACAGATTGGGTTGTTGAAATCCCTACACTGCCGGGACATGGACCTACACTTTCACTTAATGAATTTACTGCGGAAAATTGGATGATGAAAGCTGAGCAAACTTTAAGGTTAATGATTAAACAGGTAGACCGAATTGTAATTGTTGGTTTCTCAATGGGGGGATTAATCGCTCTATATTTAGCGCAACGCTATAAAATTGATCGTATTGTTCTTCTCAGTGCAGCCGCAAAGTATGTAAGTTTTGGACAACTATTTAAAGATATCAAAGGGGTTTTTTGGGATTCGATAAGAGGGAAACTTTCCACCAATGCGCTTTATCACTTATATGAATACAAATTAACTCATACACCGATTTTAGCCACGATTGAGTTTTTACGTATTGTAAAAATGGTGGCACCTCACTATGAGTCAGTAACAACCCCTGTATGTATCGTGCAAGGGAAAAAAGATGGCATTGTACCATTTACTTCTGCTCAACATTTATATGACCACCTAGGCTCAGTAGAAAAGCAACTGATAATATCTGAAGATGGAAAACATCTCGTTTGTTATAGTGCCGATTGTGAGGAGTGGTTTGAAAAAGTATTATCCTTTTTACAAAAAGATGTGAGAACTAATTATGACAAATGAAGCTGTTTAATTGCATATTGTCTTTAAACATGTTAAAGTATTTAGAGCAATGGATACATTTTGTGTAAAGACTCTTCGGGAAATGAAGAGGTCTTTTTTTTGAACATAACGGTTTGTTCAATTTTTAAGGGTAGGATGTTTAGTTTCAGACATCAAAAATGTGAACTTTCAAAATAGCCTCCGATTAGAGAACGTCTAATGGAGCTATCACTAGCTCACAAGAGACAGCGTGTATCAAAACGCTTTAAAACATACTCCCCACTGATCGAACCGCTCGGCAAAAGACCGGGCTTTCCTTTAAATATAAGTCCCCTCTGATAATCTGCAGAGAATTTTAAGTAACGGAAACGTTCCTCGTATAGGCTCGAATTTGCCGCAACTTCATCTGAAAGTGTAACCATTTGTCAAATGAAAAGAAAAAGGAGATTAAATTTTGACAAATTTTTCAGAATTAAATATTAGTGCATCAACATTAAAATCCGTAAAACGTATGGGTTTTGAAGAAGCAACACCAATTCAAGAAGGTACAATTAAATTTGGTTTGGAAGGCCGCGACATTATTGGTCAAGCACAAACAGGAACTGGTAAAACAGCAGCGTTTGGTATTCCATTAATCGAAAAAGTTGATCCTAAAAATCCTGCTATACAAGGTTTAATTATCGCTCCAACGCGTGAATTGGCGATTCAAGTTTCAGAAGAAATTTACAAAATTGGTCAAGACAAGCGTGTGAAAATTTTATCTGTATATGGTGGACAAGAAATTGGACGTCAAATCCGTGCATTAAAAAATAACCCACATATTATTGTAGGTACACCTGGTCGTATTTTGGATCATATTAATCGTCGTACATTAAAACTTGATAACGTTCAAACGCTTATTTTAGATGAAGCGGATGAAATGTTAAACATGGGCTTCATTGAAGACATTAATACAATTATGGAAAGCGTTCCACCAGAACGTCAGACATTGTTATTCTCAGCAACTATGCCAAAACCTATTCAAAAAATTGCTGAAAAGTTCATGAAAAACCCAGAAGTAGTTAAAATCGAATCAAAAGAAATGACAGTTGAAAATATCGAACAATTCTTCGTGAAATCTCACGAACGTGAAAAATTCGATATTTTATCACGTGTTATCAATGTACACCAACCTGAACTTGCAATTATCTTCGGTCGTACTAAACGTCGTGTAGACGAATTGGCACATGCACTTAGCATTCGTGGATACATTGCAGAAGGAATTCATGGTGATTTAAGCCAAGCGAAACGTATGTCTGTTCTTCGTCAATTTAAAGAAAATAAAATTGACATCTTAGTTGCAACTGACGTAGCTGCTCGTGGTCTTGATATCTCAGGCGTAACACATGTATATAACTATGACATTCCTCAAGATCCAGAAAGCTATGTTCACCGTATTGGTCGTACTGGCCGTGCTGGTAAGAGTGGTGTGGCAGTAACTTTTGTTACTCCACGTGAAATGGGTTACTTACGCATCGTTGAAGATACAACGAAAAAACGTATGGCTCCACTTCGTCCACCAAGTGAAGATGAGGCTTTAGTTGGTCAACAACGTTTAGCGGTTGAAGCACTAGCTGAAATGGTAAACAAAAATAATATTGCTGATTACCGTTCTTTTGCTACAGAATTACTTGAAAAATTCGAAGCAATTGATGTTATCGCAGCGGCATTAAAATCAATGACTCGTGAACCAAGTGATACACCAGTATCTATTTCTGAAGAACGCCCATTACCTGCTCGTAAAGAGCGTGGAGCTGGCGGACGCAGTGGTGGCGGTGGTTACAAAGGGAACAACAACCGTAGTGGTGGTCGTTCGACTTCTGGTCGAAGTTCAGATCGTAGCGGAGCTCGTCGTCCGAGTAGCCGTGAAGGTGGAAGTTCTTCTTCTTCACGCGAAGGTTCTTCAAGCCGCGGTGGACGTCCACGTTCATCTGCACGTCGCGAAAACTAATCATTCTACAAAAACCACAGTCCCAATAGGGCTGTGGTTTTTTTTCTATTGTTTTTGCTGTAAAATCAAATACATACAGGAGAGTGGGGAATAACATGGAGGAAGAACTCAGCAATCAAATTTCACCAAAAGGGCTAAAAGTTTGGCGGCTGTATGGAGTGATGCATTCAACAATTATTTTTTTATTCTCGATTGGAGCAGGTGCACTTAATTGGTGGCTTGAAGGTCCGTTGTGGATATTCATGATTTGTACTGTGATTCCGCTTTTATATACATATATTTTTGTTTATTTATTTCCTAAATTACGATGGCTCCGGTGGCGATATGAAGTACGAGACCAAGAGATAGAGCTTCAACATGGCATTTTTGTCATCAAAAGAACTCTTGTACCTATGGTGCGTGTTCAGCATGTCGATTTAGAACAAGGACCACTCTTAAGAAAATATAATTTAGCTGCAATCACCATTTCAACGGCCGCAACTAATCATACGATACCCGCACTTATCACATCGGAAGCGGATGAACTACGAAGCCGTATATCCACACTTGCAAGGGTGGCAGAAGATGATGTTTAAAGAGCGTTATCAACTTCACCCAATTTCTGCAGTTGTAAATTTTTTAAAAGGATTAAAAGAGTTATTCTTTCCTTTTGTTGTTATTTTTGTGGTAAATGGATTTCAATGGGGCAATTCAACAGATGCGAATTGGACAAATTCGATTTCATATATAGTGGGGTTCCTAGTTGTAATACTTGTTTTAACGAGTGGGATTATTAAATGGAAACGTTTTGTCTATTGGTTTGAAGAGGATGAATTACGTATTGAATATGGCTTGTTTATTAAGAAAAAACGATTCATCCCATTAGAACGGATTCAAAGTTTGAATTATACGGAACATATAGTACACCGACCTTTTAAACTCGTGAAAGTTACTATTGAAACTGCGGGTTCTGGCGTGCCTACTGAAGCAGAAGTAGAACTGACAGCAATTACAAGAAAAGCTGCGAAACAAATCGAAACGGAACTTATGTATGCCAAAAAGAGAAAACTATTGAAGGCGACGGATTATCTTGAAGAAATAAATGAACAACAGTTAGATGGACAAGTTGCAGTTGCAAATATCCCAATTTTTAAAATGTCTATGAAAGATTTACTCATCCTTGCCACTACGTCTGGTGGAATTGGTGTTGTCTTTTCAGGACTAGCAGTTTTCATCTCCCAGTTTTCAGAATTGATTCCATATGAGCGTATTTATGAAGAAGTTGTTGTTTTTTTAAAGTTTGGGTTTTTCGTTGTTACATTACTTATCTTCGCATTTCTGTTGTTTGCTTGGTTATTTTCAGTAATATTAACCATTCTGAACTATTATCGATTTACAATTGTTCGAGAAGAAGACCAAATCGTTTTAACACGTGGTTTATTGGAAAAGAAAAAAGTCACAATCCCAATTGCTCGAGTTCAAGGTGTTCGAATTGTTGAGAATCCAATAAGACAATTTTTTGGCTATTGCACCGTTATTGTAGAAAGTGCAGGGGGTTCAATAGACGATCAAGATAAAAAAATTCGACTATTACCGCTTGTGAAAAAAAATAAAATTAAACAACCTTTAAATTTATTGTTTACGGATCTCGATTTTGAACCTAGTTGGACAGTTGCTCCAAAACAGGCTAAGCCATTCTATTATCGGCTAGATTTTTTATGGATGGTCCCAGTACTAATGTGCATTAGTACTTTCTACTATCCTTACGGTTTATTGTCACTATTCTTGATTCCGCTTATATTGTTTCATCGGTTGTGGCAACATCGTTCAGCGGCAGTTGCACTCACTCGAAATCAAATGTCTTTACGTTATCGAAGCATCAATAAATATACGTTTTTTATTGAAAAAAAACGCATTCAATCGCTTGAACTAAAACAGAGTCCTTTTCAAAAAAGAAAAGCGATTGCCTCAATTGAAACGACCATTAAATCAGGAATGCTCGGAGCAACAGCAAAAGTAAAACATTTACATGTAGAAGATGTACAAGAAATTATGACTTGGTACAAACCATCTAGTTATTTACAGTACAAAAAAGGACAGCCACAATAAAGGCTGTCCT
>JBFGKX010000132.1:0-7022 GCA_041576455.1 Paenisporosarcina sp.
AAGGAATTACACGTGTAACGGAGCTTTATCACTTAGATCGTGGTTATGTAAACTTCCACTTAAAATTAGCCGAACTTGGTGCAGATATTGAACGCGTTCCATCAGAGTTTTCTGATGAGAAAACGATGCAAACGAATTAAAATCCATATTTTATCCTATGCCAAAAATCGACATCTTATACCCAAGATGTCGATTTTTTTATTTTGTATGCACGTAAAGTAGATGCTCTTTAAAAGCATATGTATAGGGTTCTTTTCACAAGAAATCCAAAATCTCTTTAACACGTATATCTGAAATTTTGTAGACAGTTTCATCTTGAATGGAAACATTTTAATACTCTATGCTACTTGTATGTACTTCATTACTCGCTCTCTTTGAATAAACCTACCTTCTGTAACAAATTCATATTCTTTTCTATCTCTTCATATATTCCACTATGAGATACTTATACTTTCTGATCGCTTGTCTCTGTTTGTTCCTCCTGCCACTGCAATTAATTAAGAAACTACCACACCAATTCAACAAGTCTTCATCAGAAGTAGTAATTCCTTGTGAACCTATGATGATTCGCGTGGAAGGGCATGCTGAGGCACTTCCATTGGAGGACTACATTCAAGGTGTGGTTCAAGCTGAAATGCCCGCTACGTTCCATCTAGAAGCGTTAAAAGCGCAAGCCATTGCAGCTCGTACCTTTGCACTTAAGGCTACAAATTTTGGAGAAACATCAATTAAACCAACTACTGCACACCAAGCGTTCATTTCTCCTAGCGAACGCATACCTCCTCTACCGATCACACAAGCAATTACAGAAACGGCTTCTCTCATTCTCTCCTATCAAAACGAGCTCATTACAGCGATGTTCTTTTCAACTAGTAATGGAAAAACTGAAAGCGCAAAAGCGTATAGTGGAAATGACATTCCCTATTTGATTTCTACGGATAGCGTAGGTGATACCATTTCGCCTAAGTTTAATCAAACGAAAACATTTACGCTCACAGAATGGAATGCGGTTTTCGGGTTTCCATGGACAGCAGATCATTTTGACACGCTTAAACTAAACCACAATGAATCAGGAAGGATTCAACAAATGACCACCCTTCAACATGAATGGACAGGCCGTGAAATACGAGATATTTTAGAGCTTCCTTCAACTGATTTTGAAATTGAGTATGCTAATCCGAATTCAATTACCGTTTCGACGAGAGGATACGGGCATGGGGTTGGCATGAGTCAGTATGGAGCAGATGCGATGGCGAAAGAAGGTAGCAAGTCCGAAGATATATTAAAACATTACTATCCAAACACAGAAATAAAAAATTTCCAATCTATTCATTCTGCATGTTTAAAACCTTAAATCGCTGACAACACTAGCAACAAGAGGTGATGAATATGCGAGAGGAAAAATCTAATAATCCTTCTCTATCAAAAAAATCAGGTAAAAAACAAACGTGGCTTTGGCCGGCGATTTATGTAGGCTTTTCGCTCTTATTTGTCGGCATGATTTGGGGGTATAATGCATTAATTGCTCCAGACAAAGACTTGGCCGATATTAGTTCAGAAACGAATAAAAACGGTGCTGAAAAAGTGGCAGTAACTGCGCAAAAAGAAACCATGAAGTTCCCATTTGATGAAGCGATGCTGGATCAAATGACAATTTTACAAGATTTCTATGATGAAACTGCTTCGGAAGAATCACAAGAAAATTCACTTCTTGTATTTAACCAAACGTATGAAACCAATAGCGGTGTTTCCATTTCAATTGAAGGTGAACCGTTTGAAATTTTTGCTGCGATGAGCGGAAAAGTTAAAGAAGTGAATCTAGACCCATTCCTTGGTGACGAAATTGTTCTTGAACATGAAAATGGCCTTCTTACAAATTACCGATCAGTAAAAGAAATTTTAGTGAAAGCTGGTGACCTTGTACATCAAGGACAGGCATTAGCAACAGCAACTTCAAATGAATTTAACCCTACAGCTGGTGTTCATTTACAGTTTGAAGTGTATGAAAAAGGCGAAGCGATTAATCCAAGATTATTTTTAGCGTTCTAATTCCAAAATTTCAAGCATACGGTATAGGAAACGTTCGGTACGGAAGGATGCGGACTTGCACGAACAAATTCGAAAACGTTGCTTGGAGTTGGGCGAATTGGTGCAGGAAACGGGCTTGACAGTACGCGCGGTTGCAAAGAAATCGGGCTACTCGAAAAGCACGGTGCACAAAGATTTAACAGAGCGTTTAAAACTAGTAAATGAAGCATTAGCCAAAGAAGTTAGTGAAATCCTTGCCTATCATAAGTCCATCAGACATATTCGTGGTGGGGAAGCAACGAAGCAAATGTGGAAACAAAAAGAAGAGCACTCAGAAAAAACGTCATGACGAATCTTTCGTCTTGACGTTTTTTTCACTCTTTAGAGTCAGGCACTCAAATTCTTGTGAAAATCATGTTCAACTTAGGTTAATATTGAAATAATCTGCTAAAGGATAGCCACTGTACACCTGAAAAAAGATGAAATTACCAGCTCTTTATGATAGAATAATCAGTTAGTAGAGACAAAGAAAAAGAACGTCTATATATAAAGGGAAATGTAGGAAGGGGCAACAAGGTTCATGTTTGCTAAAGATATTGGAATTGACCTTGGTACGGCAAATGTACTAATTCATGTTAAAGGCAAAGGGATTGTATTAAACGAGCCTTCAGTAGTAGCGATGGACCGTAAAACAAAGCGGGTATTAGCGGTAGGGGAAGAAGCTCGTCAAATGGTTGGACGTACACCTGGTCATATAATAGCTATTCGTCCATTAAAAGACGGCGTCATTGCTGATTTTGATGTCACTGAAGCCATGTTAAAGTATTTTATTAATAAATTAAATGTGAAAGGGTTTTTATCAAAGCCACGCATTTTAATTTGTTGTCCAACAAATATCACGAGTGTTGAACAAAAAGCTATTCGTGAAGCAGCTGAGAAATCAGGAGGCAAGAAAGTTTACCTGGAAGAAGAACCGAAAGTTGCAGCTATTGGTGCCGGAATGGATATTTTTCAACCGAGCGGCAATATGGTTGTTGATATTGGAGGCGGTACTACTGATATTGCAGTCCTATCAATGGGCGGCATCGTAACGTCGGAGTCCATCAAAGTAGCGGGAGATGTCTTTGATAATGACATTTTACAATACATAAAACGTGAGTATAAGCTTCTAATTGGGGAACGTACCTCTGAAGATATTAAAATAAAAGTGGGCACTGTGTTTTCAGGTGGTCGAAATGAAGAGATTGAAATTCGAGGCCGAGATATGGTATCAGGTCTTCCACGCACTATTACGATTGAATCAGCTGAAATTGAAAAGTGTTTACGTGAATCAATTGCAATGATCGTACAAGCGGCTAAAAATGTTCTAGAAAAAACACCTCCTGAACTATCTGCAGACATTATTGACCGCGGCGTCATCTTAACAGGTGGAGGTGCACTGATGCACGGCATCGATTTATTGCTTGCTCAAGAGCTAAAAGTACCAGTATTAGTTGCTGAACAACCAATGAATTGTGTAGCGATTGGAACGGGCATATTACTTGAAAACATTGGAAAACATCCAAATCGACTTTAAAAGATTCAAGATTTAGATGGAACCAATGGATAGATGATAAGGAGAACGGCGAATCATGAATGAAGTAAAAGACGAAAAACAAAAGTCACAAACACCACCGACTTCGAAGCGCCAGCAATATAAAGCAGAAAAAGCGGAAGCAAAAGAACATCAAAAAACGTGGTGGGTTCAAATCCGTCTTTTCCCAATTTGGCTTCGCATTATTTTGGTTACAGCTCTTGTCGCGGGTGCGAGTGCAGCAGGATTAATAATTGGTTATGGATACATCGGTGATGGAGATCCAAAAGATGCACTTAAATGGGAAGTTTGGCAACATATTTTAGATATGTTAAATGGGAAAGAGTAGGAATACATCTTTCTCCTTTTTATTGTGTAAGATGATTGTATTGAATAAATAAGGGAAAATATGTAATAATAAATAAGTCTGTCTAGCATAATTGACCCTTTTGAAAATGGAGGAAATGAACGTGACATTATCAGCACAAGAAATTCAAGCGATATTACCACATCGATACCCGTTTTTACTCGTAGATCGAATTACGGAAATTGAAGATGGAAAACGTGCTGTGGGCTTAAAAAATGTTTCCATAAATGAAGATTTTTTTAATGGACATTTTCCAGGATATCCTGTTATGCCAGGCGTTTTAATTATTGAAGCACTTGCTCAAGTAGGCGGCGTAGCATTATTAAATAAAGAGGAAAATAAAGGGCGTCTCGCTTTTCTAACGGGCGTAGATAATTGCCGTTTTAAACGACAAGTCGTTCCAGGCGATCAACTTCGTCTTGAAGTAGAATTCATAAAATTACGTGGTGCCATGGGCAAAGGGCATGCAATTGCGACAGTAGATGGTGAAATCGTGTGTGAAACCGATATTTTATTTGCACTAGGACCAATTGCTGAAAAAACAGAATAAATTCGATTCAAATCACATAGTTTAATGCTGATCGTCTGAGGGAATATTAAATCAAACGATATAGCTTTTCATGTAGGAGGTTAACGCTTCATGTATAAAGAATTACCGTCGGGTGTAAAGAGTAGCATCACACGGTCCATTTCAACTGTTTTCGAAAAATATATGGCTTCAATTGAATGGTCTGAAAATCGTTTTAAAATGGAAGACTTTATTCAAGCATGGCGTATCTATATAAGAGAAACGGCAACATGGACTCAAAAAGTGTCAGAAGAATGTATGCAAGATCCTACATTCCATGATGAAGTTGCTAAGAAAATGAATCAAGTTATTGATAAGGTCTTAAATGAGCCACCAACTGAAGACCAAGTGGCAAAAATTGAAAACCTCCAAGAAAAACTTAATACTCACTATGATTATGCGTGTAAAGCGGAAGCTGCATACGTCGAATCGATTTTAAAAGAAAAAGTCAAATAATCATCGGATAGTTCTCTCCTTTCTCGGGTAACCTACTGTGAATCACACGAAATGTGGTGAACAAGACGAGAAAGGAGGGAACTTTTTAATGTGGAAAAAAACAACGGCAGTATTTGGGATGAGTGCTTTATTATTGGCGGGATGTAACTTCGGAAATGATGTTCCTCCAGCAAACGAAACCCCAATGGAGGATGTTCGTGAAGATACGCAAGATTTAGTGCCTGGGACTGACGGCAACGATCAAGTAAATCCTACGACTGAAGACCAAAACCTTGATGAAGATAAGGACATGATGAAAGACCCGAATACAGAAGAAGAAGAAATTCTTGAAGATGACATGGATGAACGTGACGCAGATAATAAAGATGAATAAAAAAAAGACTCGGCTACACATTAGCCGAGTCTTTTTTTAATTGAGGGCGATTTCGCATATCGCTTTCAAATCGGGAAACGAGTTCTTCCCCTGATAATCCAGTAGATATTAATTCAGTTAAGAGTTGCTCAGCATATTTCCGACGAACACGTTTTAAGGTCCCTTTAAATAAGACGGATACATAATCTCCAATTTCTTTAACATCGTAAACAGCAACTTCAAAGCTTGCAGGTTCATTTTCAGGATAAGAAATAACAACCTTGACTTCAATGATATCTCCCGAACCTTTATATTGTTCAAAAAATCTGCTATCTCTCTTATCCACATACATTTCTAATATCCACGATCGGTGGCTGTTTTCTTGATTGATTATAATGCCATCTACCAAGGGAATCGAGATGTTTTCTTCATCTTGAACCAAAGCCATCGACAAAATTTTAAAAGTCTTCAATAGGTTCACAGCCTTTCCGCAAAGTTTAAGTAGTTCTATTATAACATAATCTCAAAAAATCTTAAGAAACTAGGCAAAATTGAATTTTGGCATATGCCCTTCGTGCTTACTGCCATATAGAAAAAGAATGAATTCGGTAAATGTGGAAGTTCTCAAAATTGAATTATTCCGCGCTGAAAAATGGCCAAAATTAATTTTTGGTAGTTTGCACTCAATTTAGTCCGCTTTGTACAATAAATTCAAGTAGGAGGAAGGAGGTGAATAAATGAATCAAGTCGGAATGATCGGTCGAATGACTAAAGATCCTGTATTACGTCATTTGTCAGAAGGTAGAGTGCAAGCAAGTTTCGTGTTAGCCGTACAACGGACATACAAGACCGCCAAATCTGAAGATGCCGATTTTGTTTTATGTACAGTTTGGGGGAAATTAGCAGAGCACACTGTCAAATATTGTGGGAAAGGATCACTCGTAGGAATCACTGGACATATCCATTCTAGGTCTTACCAAAAAGAAGACGGCCTACGCATCTATGTAACGGAAGTAATTGTTGAGGAAGTTCAATTTTTGCAAACGAAACCTAAATCAGAAAACGCTTCTGAACAAACACATGCAAACAAGGAGTCAAAACCGCACGAAGACTTCATCTTTACATCCGAAGAGCATAAAGAATTACCAGTTGTTTAGCGCATAAAGCTTCGGTAGACCGCACCGATAGCAAATACAAAACACTTCTTAAATCTAAAAGAAAGGAATTCACCCAATATGAAAGCCTCACCTGATCATCTCATTCGAATCGAACTACATATGGAGCAACTAATTCGAATGATGGCAAATTTAAACGACCGCATCCAAAAGCTTGAACATAACCAAGCTGAACCCACTTTAAAAGTAGTAGGAAAATAACGTTTAATCTTAATGACAAGAGAGGAAAGCCGGTCGCTTGAACCACGGCCGGTCTTGTACATAGAAAAGCGTAAAGCACCACTAAAGCTCGACACCAGCGCTGGAAGAGACGATGCGAAAGCCTGCTTTCGCTAGAGTTTCTGAAGCTAAGGTGCGAGCTGGTGCTTGAAGCTAGACATAAAGAAAAGCGTAAAGCACCACTAAAGCTCGACACCGGCGCTGGAAGAGACGATGCGAACTTTTGGGTGTTCCGCAAGAATGGAGGAGAGGATGCGAGCCACAATTTGAAGAGCAATTGTGTC
>JBFGKX010000133.1:0-6966 GCA_041576455.1 Paenisporosarcina sp.
GAGGCTTTTGGTGAGTAAACATTTAGGTGCCTATGTAATATCAGCTAGCGCACTGATCTTGTCCATTATTTTCGGTGTAACAATTGGCACGGTGTCCATTCCCATTTCAACTTTATGGAATGGACATGAGGATCTTAGCGCAGCAAACATTTTATGGAATATTCGAATGCCAAGAGTAATTCTAGCGGGTCTTGTGGGATCTTCACTTGCAATTGCAGGAGCGGCCTTTCAAGGGTTGCTAAAAAATCCTCTAGCTGATCCCTACACGTTAGGAATTTCATCAGGTGCATCAGTTGGAGCGGTTTTGACGTTATTTTTTGGGATTACCATTCCGTTTCTAGGAATTTACACGTTGCCAGTCTTTAGCATGGTTGGTGCTTTTGCCACGATGCTAGCTGTCATAGGATTTGCGAGACTTGTCGATCGTTCGATGAGAATGGAAACCATTATTTTAACGGGCATCATTTTCAGTTCGTTTTTAGGCTCTCTCATATCACTCATGATCGCGTTAACGGGCGAAGAACTTCGTCAAATTATCGGATGGTTATTAGGGAGTGTCTCAATGCGAGGCTGGGAGTATGTTAATATGGCCTTCCCTTTCATAGTCATTGGTTCATTCATGATGTGGATAAATAGACGTGAATTAAATGCCATGTTGTTTGGAGAAGAGCGCGCTATTCATTTAGGTATAAACGTTAAAAAACGAAAAATGCTCATTTTGGTTGGTGGATCTATGGTGACGGGTGCTGCAGTTGCTGTGTCTGGAACAATTGGCTTTGTTGGATTGGTCGTCCCACACATTGTTCGCTTGTTGTGGGGGGCTGATCATCGACACGTCTTACCTCTGGCATTTCTTAATGGAGCGACGCTACTAATTATTTGTGACCTCGTTTCGCGCACAATTATTGCACCAACAGAATTGCCAATCGGGGTCATTACAGCTTTCATCGGGGCACCAGTCTTTGCTTTTATTTTCTACAATCAACGACGAGCAGGAGGGATTTAAGATGTTGCAAGTGAACCAATTATCCGGCGGCTATCTCGAAGTCCCAGTTGTTAGGAACATTTCATTTGATGTGAAAAGAGGAGAAATGCTTGGCATTCTCGGGCCAAATGGGAGCGGAAAATCGACATTGCTTAAAGTCATCAGTGGCATATTACCAGCGCTCACTGGCTCAGTTAAGTTAAACGATACATTCATTCAATCCTATTCCGCTAAAGATTTAGCAAAACAAATGGCTGTCTTGCCACAACTTCATGCGCATGCATTTACTCATAGCGTTCGTGAAACCGTCTCACTAGGTAGGTATCCACATCAAACAGGTTGGTTTTCATCTTGGTCTAAGCAAGACGAAGAAGCCGTTATGGAAGCGATGCATCTAACTGATGTCTTTCGATACGAACACACATCTCTCGACCACTTATCAGGAGGAGAACAGCAACGTGTTTTTGTGGCGCAGGCCTTAGCGCAACAAGCGCCGCTTCTATTATTAGATGAACCTACAAATCACTTAGACATTGCGCATCAAACACAATTGCTTGATACAATTAAAAAACAGTGTATCGATCGAGGCTTGACCGTTATGGCTGTTTTTCACGACATTAATCTCGCCTCTATATATTGTGATCGGCTTCTATTAATGGAAAATGGAACAATCAAGCAACTTGGCGAACCTCACGTTGTTGTAAAAGATGAACTAATAGAGTCTGTTTATCACGCGCGCGTCCATGCCCATCCACATCCTGAACAACCGAAGCCGCAAATTACACTAATGCCAGAGTTGTCTAAAACACAAACTGTTTACATAGTGAATAGAAATGACTTCCTCATTACGGATGAGTTTGTCTTGCTTCAAACGGCAAGTCCACTTAAAACCGTCTCATCGGCTGTAGTGAATGCAGGGTCGGGGTGGTTTCGAACCTTTATGAATCGATGCGTCTCACCGACGTACAACCATGAAGATGTTGCGGCTGACATGTTTAATTACGTCCAAAGTAAAGGTTTTACTGAAACAGACACAGTAGGCATGATGACGGCCATTCGTCCTGAAAATGTGGTGATTGAAGATTACGCTACCATTTTTGGAAGCATTACCATCGCAGTGACGGCTGGAATAGGAAATGCCATTGACGTCTCTAAGTCATTCGAACAAGACCGTCAAGCACCTGTAGGTACCATCAATACATGGATTATCATTAATGGCATATTATCCGAAGAATCATTTATTCAAGCCATGATTACTGCAACAGAAGCAAAGACGAAAGCTCTTCACGATCAACAAATTCTAGATCCATTCACCGGTACATTTGCAACAGGCACACCGACTGATAGCTTACTAGTAGCGGCAACGCAGCAAGGTGAACATCTCCCATACGCAGGATCAGTCACAGACCTAGGTAAAATAATCGGACGTGGCGTGTTCGAATGTACCGTAAAAGCCATACAAAAAACGCACTCTTCAACTGCTTAAATGAGCTTTTGAAGAGTGCGTTTTTTCATTAATATGAGAAATACTAATTTTGCAGAAAGTTCGCTATATTACCTATTGACTGAATGCTCATTCAGTTTTAAACTTAAACTTAACATCGACAACTTATCATCAATCTACTAAACTGATGTTATTAGAATAATAACAAATATCTGTTTTTATCAAAGGGAAGGGGAGAGAGAGATGAACGTGCTATTAATCGCGAATTGGGTTTTATTCTTAGTTGTAACCGCTTACGCACTTAGTCTATTTACATACTTATTGAAGACTCGATATGCATACATCAAACTCGGAAAGAAAGTAGAGTTTGAAGATAATGTGAAAGAGCGCATGCGAAAAATCATGGTAAACGTATTTGGTCAGAAGAAATTATTAAAGGATAAGAAAAGTGGAATTATCCATGTGATGTTCTTCTATGGTTTCCTTCTTGTCCAATTCGGGGCAATTGATTTTATTTGGAAAGGCTTAAAACCGGGATCACATATGCCGTTAGGACCACTTTATCCTGCATTTACCTTCTTCCAAGAAATTGTTACATTGACAATACTAGTAGCGGTCGTGTGGGCATTCTACCGTCGCTACATTGAAAAATTGGTACGATTAAAACGTGGATGGAAATCAGGACTTGTTCTTATCTTCATCGGCGGGTTAATGGTTTCTGTATTGGTCGGCAACGGCATGGGGATGATTTGGCATGATCACGCAGCAACATGGGCAGAGCCAGTCGCATCTACTGTAGCACTAATTTTTGGATTCTTACCAGAAGCAGCAGTAATTACGATTTTCTATATCATGTGGTGGGTTCACTTATTATTCCTACTTACATTCTTAGTGTACGTGCCTCAATCGAAGCATTTCCACTTAATTACAGGGCCTGCAAATACGTACTTCAACCGTACAGATAATGTTGGAAAACTTCGCCCAATTAATTTTGAAGAAGCAGAAGACGAAGAAGCGGATGAAGAAGAAATGCCGTCATTCGGTGTTGGCAAAATTCAAGACTTTACACAAAAACAAATGATCGACTTATATGCATGTGTAGAATGTGGACGTTGTACAAATATGTGTCCAGCTACGGGAACAGGCAAAATGCTGTCACCGATGGACTTAATTACAAAACTACGGAACCATCTTACTAATACAGGTGCTGTTGTAACACAAAAACAACCATGGGTACCTGCAATGGCCTTCGCCAATACAAAAGGAAACCAATTGGCAGTGGCTGCAAAAGTCGATGGCGCAGTAATTGAGGATATTTACAACCCATCATTAATTGGAGAAGTCATTACAGAAGAAGAACTTTGGGCATGTACAACATGTCGTAACTGTGAAGATCAATGTCCAGTTATGATTGAACACGTATCCCATATCATCGATCTTCGCCGCTACTTGGTAATGACAGAAGGACGTATGGATTCGGATGCGCAACGCGCGATGACGAATATCGAACGCCAAGGAAATCCATGGGGTCTGAACCGAAAAGAAAAAGAAAACTGGCGTGACGAACGTCCAGACGTGAAAATCCCAACGGTTAAAGAAGTATCGAAAGCTGGCGAAGAATTTGAATTCTTGTTCTGGGTAGGGGCAATGGGTTCATTTGACAACCGTTCACAAAAAATCGCATTAGCCTTTGCACGTTTGATGAATGAAGCTGGTGTGAAATTTGCGATACTCGGAAACAAAGAAAAGAACTCAGGAGATACACCACGTCGTTTAGGAAATGAATTCTTATTCCAAGAACTGGCAACTTCGAATATCTCTGAATTTGAAAAAGCGGGCGTAACAAAAATCGTAACCATCGATCCGCATGCATATAATATTTTCAAAAATGAATATCCTGACTTTGGTTGGAGTGGAGAAGTTCTTCACCATACAGAGATGCTCTATGATTTAGTGCAACAAGGTCGCTTAAAGCCGCATCATGCAATTCATGAAACGATTACGTTCCATGATTCTTGTTACTTAGGCCGCTACAATGACGTATACGATCCACCACGTGAAATACTACGTGCCATTCCGGGAGTTAAACTTGTAGAAATGGAACGTAATCGCGAAACGGGAATGTGTTGTGGTGCAGGTGGCGGAATGATGTGGATGGAAGAACATGTTGGAAATCGTGTTAACGTTGCACGAACGGAACAAGCCTTAGCTGTCAGCCCAACCATGATTTCATCAGGATGTCCATACTGCTTAACAATGCTTTCAGATGGAACAAAAGCAAAAGAAGTTGAAGAGACAGTAGGCACATATGATATCGCTGAATTACTAGAACGATCAGTTTTAGGTGACTATGCACCACCAGTTGAAGAACCAGTTTTACAATGAAAAAATGAAGTTATACTAGTTTGAAAAATTCATAAACTTTCGCTACAATAGAATCATAGAGAAAAGGGAGTTAACCAACTCCCTTTTCATTTCATCCAAAACCGAGCGAGCGTTCAGTCAATAAAATAGTCCACCGAAAGTGGACTATTTTATTTGCGACGAAGCGATGCAGGAGCACTGGTTTTTAATAGTCCACCGAAAGGGGACTGTTTTATTTGCAAAAGCACTTTAAAAATTTTGAATAAGGACATTTTCAGACGTCGAGTCAATTTTCTCAGACGTTGTTCCACTTTTCTCAGACGTCCATCAAGATTTTTCAGACGTCACACCAGATTTCTCAGACGTCACAAATAAAGTTCGAATATCACGTTGAAAAAGTCTCGTTAAAATTATCAAAATACTTTTAATAAACAAAACTGTAAGCGTATACAAAAAAGGAGGAAATGAATATGACAAAAACAGTTATTTTAGATGGAGCACGTACAGCATTCGGAAAAATGGGGGGCGCACTTGCCTCTCTATCAGCGAGCGATTTAGGTGGCGTTGCGATTAAAGAAGCATTAAGTCGCGCAGGAGTTGCGCCTGAATCGGTGGATGAAGTCATTATGGGAACCGTGCTTCAAGCAGGACAGGGACAGATTCCATCTCGTCAAGCGGCTTCGAAAGCGGGCATACCGTGGAGTACGAAAACAGAAACCATTAACAAAGTGTGTGCATCTGGCATGCGCGCAGTCACTTTAGCGGATCAACTTATTCGCTTAGGGGAAGAAGAAACAATCGTTGCAGGTGGAATGGAGTCGATGTCAAACGCCCCTTATTATTTACCAAAAGGACGCTTTGGCTTACGTATGGGCGATGCACAAATGGTAGATGGCATGATTTATGATGGCCTTTCGTGTTCATTCAACCCTAAGCGTGTGCATATGGGCACATATGGAAATTCAACTGCTGAGAAGTTTGAAGTGTCTCGCGAAACGCAAGATGCGTGGTCATTCCGTAGCCATGACTTAGCATGGAAAGCGATTGATAATGGAACGTTCACGGAAGAAATAGCAGTTGTAGAAGTGCCACAACGTAAAGGGGATGCTTTGAAGATCGATCAAGACGAAGCACCACGTCGAGATACATCTACTGAATCACTTGCGAAATTAAAGCCAGTATTCGGCAGTGATGGGACCATTACAGCAGGGAATGCTCCTGGAGTAAATGATGGTGCAGCTGCACTTGTATTAATGAGCGAAGATAAAGCGAAAGCTGAAGGGAAAACGCCTCTTGCCTATGTCATTGGACATGCAGAAGTAGCAATTGAACCTGAAAACTTCCCTGAAACGCCTGGGCTAGTGATTAATGCAATTTTAGAAAAGACAGGGAAAACGTTAGAAGACATTGATTTGTTTGAAATTAACGAAGCATTTGCAGCAGTTGCTTTAGCCTCTGCAAAAATTGCGAACTTAGATGAATCAAAAGTAAATGTCAATGGTGGATCAGTTGCACTCGGGCATCCAATTGGGGCGAGTGGAGCACGCATTATTCTAACACTTGCTTACGAATTAAAGCGCCGTGGTGGCGGTGTCGGTATCGCAGCAATCTGTTCTGGTGGCGGCCAAGGCGATGCCATTATGATTGAAGTTCCTAAAGGATAAATAAACTGAAGATAAGATAAAACGAACGTGAAACAGAGGGGGATAATGAAATGAACATTCAAAAAGTGCTTGTAATCGGAGCGGGCCAAATGGGGTCAGGAATTGCACAAGTTTGTGCACAGGCTGGTTTTGATGTGAAGTTGAATGACATGAAAGAAGAGTTTTTCCAGCGTGGATTAACGACCATTACGAAAAATTTATCACGTAATGTTGAAAAAGGACGCATGACTGAAGAAGAGAAGTCACAAGTATTATCAAGAATTACAAAATCGCTTGATCTGAATGATGCATCTGACGTTGATTTAGTGATTGAAGCAGCAGTTGAAAACATGGAAATTAAACAGAAGATTTTTAAACAACTGGATGAGATTACACCAAAGCATGCAATTTTAGCATCTAACACCTCATCACTTCCTATTACTGAAATTGCTGCAAGTACAAATCGCCCTGATCAAGTGATTGGCATGCACTTTATGAATCCAGTACCAGTGATGAAGCTTGTCGAAATC
>JBFGKX010000134.1:0-6877 GCA_041576455.1 Paenisporosarcina sp.
AGGAGATTAACTAATAAAGAGGGTTACTTTCCATTAGAAAATCAATCGCCTGAATTAAGGCAAATAAAGCTCAAAAAAACTGTGGATATAAACGACAGTTTTCACCTTAGTTTTTTATAGAGGGAGTTTGCGAACCTCTTCCTATTTAGTTACATCGTACATAATAGCACATTCGAGGAGTAGATAACACTAAATCCTGAATTTATAAAGGTGGAAAAAGAGTTAAATCAGAAAAATAAGATGCGGCAAGAAGAGGCAAATTCTCTTTTCGTCGCATCGTATTTATATATTAAAGAATAGGGGACAGTAGACGAGAAAATGACTCTTTCATTTTAATAAAACGAGTTCTTTGCTCATACAATTCCCATGTAAGTTCCGAAGATAATAACATATCTTGTTCAAATAACTCAGCTAATTGATGTGAAGTTTCTTTATCGTAAATAAAAGCATTTACTTCAAAATTTAATTTAAAACTTCGGACATCAATATTAGCAGTCCCTACTGTGGATGCTTCATTATCCACGACAATCATCTTCGCGTGCAGAAAACCATTTTCGTAAATATATACTCGTGCTCCGGCTTTTAGTAATTGTCCAACATAAGAATAAGTTGCCCAGTATACAAACAAATGATCTGGCTTATTTGGGATCATGATTCGCACATCAATGCCTGATAAGCAGGCGATTCGCAATGTATCCATAAAGCTGGCATCTGGAATAAAATATGGCGTTTGGATATAAATAAATTTACTTGCCATAGCCATTAGTTTTAAGTATCCATTTTTTATTTGCTCCCACTCACTATCAGGACCACTAGACACAATTTGCAATCCTACTGAGCCTTTTAAAGGAATGATAGGGAAATACCGATCTGAGTATTCAATATCTTGATTGGCAGAAGCCTGATTCCAATCAAGAATAAATCGAGTCTGTAATGGATGAAGAGAACTGCCTTCTAAACGTAAATGCGTATCTCGCCAATAGCCAAACTTACGGTTTAGGCCTAGGTACTCATCGCCTACATTGAAACCTCCTATATAGCCAATTCGCCCATCAATCACCACGATCTTCCGATGGTTCCGATAATTTAACCGTGGATTGATTAATGGTAATACAGAAGGGAAAAATGCTTCTACTTCTCCACCTAGGTCCGTTAATTTTTGGAAATGACGCTTCTTCAAACTCCTAGAACCCATATCATCAAATAACAATCGAACTTTAACACCTTGTTTTGCTTTACGAATGAGTACTTCATATATACGATTTCCTAATCCATCTAACTGGAAAATGTAATATTGAATATGAATATGATCTTTGGCATGTTCTAAATCATTAAGTAATGCATTAAATTTAGCTTCACCATCATTAAATATTTTCACAGCATTATCTTGAGTTAGGACCGCATGATTATTCCGTAAGTGCATGTTTATTAAATCTTTGTAATTTAATGCGTCATCTAGTTTGAACTCAAAGGTGCCCTTCTCAATTGCATCGATTTGATAATTAATGAGTGTATCAATACCAATTTTTTCTCGGCCTTTCCAACGAAATAAATGTTTTTTTCGTAATTTACGACCAAGAAGTAAATAAACGACGAATCCGAAAACAGGAACGAAAAATAAGACCATAAGCCATGCCCAAGTAGAAGAGGCATCTCTCCGTTCTAAAAAAATTAACACAATGGCTAAGAATATATTTAAAATAATGATCGTTGTCACACCAAAACTTAAAATGCTTATTGCCATATCAACCCTCCTGAATGAGCATTTCGATTTTTAATAAGTATAGCTTAAAGCAAATATAGAAATATGGATGTTTAAAGGCCTACCATAAGTAGAAGATCTTATTAACAATAAGTCGTGTACAAGTAGTTTACCTGATTTCTACAAAGTGCAAACCCTTATCTGTTCACCTCTTTTTTTGAATTTTCAAGAGTGTTTGCTGAATAAATGTTTTATAGGGTGAATCAGGCAATGGAGATACGAGCTCAACCCCTTTTTGTGCTTCTATAAGAGCCATATCTAACTTCCCAATAGAATCATAACAAAGTGCACGATAGGCAAAAACTTCATAAGCCATAGATAGGTCATATGGATGGTGGAAATTAGCGGGAACTTTATAAACTTCTAAAAGAGCTAGTGCTTCAGAAAATTCACCTAATCCAAAAAGAGCTTTCCCTTTTTCTAGGGAGTAGTGATTCATATCATCTAAATTAGGTGTTCCGATATCTGATTTCTTACTTAGTACAAGAAATTGCTCGATATGTTCGATTGCTTTTTGATAACCGTGTTTAAAAGAGTTAAAGTAATGAGCCTCTAATAATTCGGCAATGGCTAGGGTTTTTGGATGTTCGGCAAAAACACCATATTGACGTATTTTACGCAAATAATAATGCCTTAGTTCCTCATCTTGATGAATAATCGCTTGGAAGCAAGCTAACCGGTACAAATCGTCAATTCTGTAAAAGATGCGTTGGTCTTTTGAAAAATTTAGGGCTTCCATCGTTTTTAAATGGGCTTTATCAAAATTCCCTACGGCAGAAAATAAAATTGCTTCATTATATAGATAGTCCAGTTTAGTCATTGCATCAAGTTGTATGGATTGTATCTGAATTAGTTCATGCTCTTCTAAAATAATGGCAAGTGAATCTTCATAATGATGATTTGTAAAATGTATCATTCCTCTAAATAATGCAATGGACGCACTCTTATTGTATAAATACAATTGATCGTACATATTTCGTGCACGTGTATAGGAATCTTCCCAACCCTCATTATTTACATAAAATATAGCTCGACAATATAAATCAAGTAAACGTGCAGATTCATAACTTAAGGTTAACTGATCAGCAATTGGTTCAACTTTCGCAATGATTTGTTCGTATTCATTTGTTTGATGTAGTAAATCGATTCCAGCTAACTTTTCAACTTTTTCTAGCAGCAGTGTTCGCTTAGTTTGATTAAGTTCTTCCATTAGTTCAGAATTTTTCACACCAAGTCTCTTAGCGATATACGTTAAGCTTTCAATGGACGGCTGAGCCTTACCATTTTCAATCAAACTTAACATCCCTTTGGATAACTCTTTCCCGGCTAGCGCTTCCAGTGTTAGTTTTTGCTGTTTTCGTAATTGACGTATTCGTTGTCCGATTGTTTCCAACATTCATCGCTCCGTTTCCAATATGTTTAATTATATTAAACATATGGTTGCGAGGAAAGAGATGGAATGATATTGTAAGTTTAATTAAATTAAACAACTGGAGAGTGTCAATTTGAATACTGAATTGCAATTGAAAAGAGCGACCTATCATTTATGGACTTTTACAATTAGTAAAATGATTTCAGCATTTGGTGCAAGTATCTTTACATTTGGAATCAGTTTTTATATTTTGTCGATAACAGGTTCCGCTACAAGCTTTGCCGTAAATCTAATCTGTAGCATTCTACCAAGAACGATTGTCGCACCTTTCGCAGGGTATGCGGCAGATAAATACTCAAAGAAAAGCATTATCATTATCGCTCAAGTCGCTAGTGTTTTAGCGGTGGGAGGCTTGCTACTTGTGAACTTAAGCATAGGCTTATCATTAATGGCTGTTTATATAACAACCAGTATTCTTTCAGTTACATCCCTGTTTGCAGGGGTAACTTTCAGTTCTTCAATTGCTAATTTGGTGGATGAAGAAAGAATACAAAAAGCGACGTCGTTTAATCAAATGTCCATTTCAGTAGCTTCAATAGGTGGTCCTGCAGTGGGAGGTTTATTATTTGGAATTGTATCTATGCCGATGTTTCTAATCATTCATATGATCAGTTATCTGATTGCGGTTATTTTAGAAGCCACCATGAATTTTAAATTATTTACGAAATTAACAGAGGATCATCATCAAGAAAATACTGAATCTGTAATTCAAAATATTAAAGCTGGGATTAGTTATTTAAAACAACATCGTTTATTAACAGTTATTGTGTGGGTGGCACTGGTTATTAACTTTTTCTTGGCAGCTTTTCAAGTAGGTTTTTCATTCATTCTCATCGACACATTAAAAATAGAGTCAACACATTTTGGATTAACCGAAGGAGCATTTGCTGTAGGCATGCTTGTAGCGTCCATCTTTTTTTCAATTCGTAAAGATGTCAAATTTCCGTTAGTGGTCTCTAAAAGAGCCATTTTGTTGGAAGGCTTTTTAATGGCTGCAGTGGCAGTTCCCTTAATGGGGTCTTTGTCATATCTAGGGGTAGTTAGTTACTACTTTGTACTGATGTTTTTATTTGGTGCAGGCATGATTTTTATCAACACGCCCATATGGGTGATGATGCAGAAAATTATTGATGAAGAATATCGAGGACGAATTTTTTCTTTAATTGAAACAATGGCCATGGCGTTAATGCCAATTGCTATGATTTTATTCGGATTACTATATGATGTGATGCCGGCACAATATGTGCTCTTTGGATCCAGCTTCATCTTGCTAGTGGCGGTCCTATACATGCTTCGATCATCCATAATGAAACAAGTTCATCCAGAGCTTGTGCATCAAGAAGTGACTCAAGATGTTGTGAAAGCTGTTTCTTAAATAGAAAAAAACCAGCCCCTTATTTTATAAGGGTGCTGGTTTTTCGTGTTTTAATGAGTGACTCGACTTGCGGAAAATGACAATGAGAAAAATGGAAAAAAGAGCGAGAACAGCGGATACTATATATAGATTATTGGGTTGTACCGTAAATATCCATGTAAACAGAAGAGGACCGATTATGCGACCCAAATTATCCATGGAGTATGTCATGCCTGCTGCGGTCCCATACATTCCACCTGATTCTTTTGTCGTTAGAGAGACTAATACCGTTCTTGCTAAAGCATTGCCGGCTGTAAATATGCTTAGCGCAAATCCAGCCCATAATAAACTTCCAGTGAATAACATAAGCGTTAAACCAACTGCTGTCACTACTTGCGCCCCAATCATCCAATTTGTTTCTTGCCCATTTTTCACACGACGAACGACGCCACCTTGAATGAGGGCATCTACTAACCCACTCGCCATGAATAAATAGCCAAGTTGTAATGGGGTAATGGCAATTTGATTAATCTGGAACAATTGAAATGTCGCTTCTAAACCGGCAAGTAAAAATGTGACCATAAAAGAGAATAAGAATAAATAACGAATGCGGTATTGCCAAAGCTTTTTTGCTCCTTTTGGGACAATGGCGCGTTTTCTAGCTTGTTGTCTCATTACTGGTTCTTTCAAAATGATACTTGCATATCCCACTAGTCCAAGCGTCAAAAGGGAAGACACAATAAAGGGAAGTTGTAACGTAATCCCCCCAAGTAGACCACCAATTGCAGGGCCAAAGATAAAACCGAGGCCAATGGACATTCCAAGTAAGCCCATATATTTATTGCGTTCATCTTCAGTAGTCATATCCGCTACAAATCCAGTAACTGCTGTATACAGTGCCCCAGAAAATATGCCGCCCACGATTCGTGAAACATACAACATCGAAAGTACATCAATAAAAATAGCAAACATCATAAAGCTCATACTAAAACCTAATAAACCAATTAGGATTAATTTTTTTCTTCCAGTACGATCTGATAATGCCCCCCAAAGTGGAGCTGTAAAGAAAGAAGCTAGTGAATAAATGGTTAATAAACCGCCTACATGGATTTCACTAAAGCCTTCATTCAAAATAACCTCAGGCAATATAGGAATAATGATGCCGAAACCTAAATATACAAAAAATTGTACAGACATTAATAATAAAATGGCTTTCTTCATTCTTAAAGAACCCGCTTTCTAAACTCAGTACGTAAAGTTCATTTTACTCGGAAATATGCGTTCAAACAACATAAGACAAATAAAAACCCCGCAGCTATTTATCTGCGGGGCCATTTTGGATAATAGAAACAGAATAAACCTTCAATGTAGCACCACTAACGTTAGCCAGGAGCTACAATGAACTTTCTATTAAACGTCCATGTGTAACTTTAATTGACGATTCGATTTCCCTAGGCCAAAAAAGTCATGTCTACAATTGTGTATTCTTTTAGCAAATTCATCATATTACTCACTCTTATCACATACCATTACGGGGGTTGGAAAATGTCAATTCATTTTCTACCTTACTCCCCCATAGTGTATCCTTGATCTTCTATTGTATTTGTAATTTGCTCCATTTTCACGACATCTTTATTGAATTCTACATCTACTGTTCCATTATCTAAATGAACTAAAACGTTATCTACACCTGAAATTGCAGTAACACTATTTTCAATTGACTTTACACAATGACCACAAGACATACCTTCTACTTTTAACGTAACACGATCTAACATAGTTATTGCCTCCCTATTCATAATTGCTCTGTTATAAGTTATTCGTGAACCAATGCAATTTCACCTTCTGTGATGCTTTGTTTGACGCATAATTTTTGTGAAATCAACAAACAAAAATTTGAGTAATGCCATTTAAGTTTTACTAAATTGCTACTAATTTGGAAATACTATCATGACAATACGAAATTTTATTGACCACATTATTTATGCGAAGAAAGGTATCTTAAAATTTGATTATTTATAAGTATAAAGAATTTTTTGTGGGTATGTAAAGGGAAGTGATTTAAAATGAAAAACCCCCAAACTAACTAATAGTTTGGGGTCTGCTTTACAGATGTCTCGGTTCTGAAATTTCATGTAAAGCTTGAGAAGCTTCTTGAACCGTTTCACTTGGGACTGCTAGGTCAGCGAGAGCTACAAAACCAATGAGTCCATCATTTTTAATAACTGGTAATCGGCGTATCCGATGTTGTGCCATAATTTCGGCAGCTTCTTCAGATGTAGATTCTGGACCAACGGAGATTACTTCATCTGACATTACATCTTTTACG
>JBFGKX010000135.1:0-6707 GCA_041576455.1 Paenisporosarcina sp.
AGTGTGTCAAAAAATACTCCATTAGTTTTAACAACTGGAATTATAATCACTCCTGGAACTGCACTAGTTGATGGACGTATTTACTAGTCTTTTAACTCATGGAATCTTATTTGCAATTTTTGTTATATGGCTAACTAATTCCGTGTTTAGCAGACACGAAGAGACTTAATGGCAAGCTCAAAAAAGTGGTGGGTGGAAAAAATGGAGACTATAAAAGAAAAATTACTTAATAAGACAGCAACACTGGGGGTCATAGGTCTAGGTTATGTTGGTCTTCCCCTGGCAGTTGAGAAGGCAAAAGCGGGATACCGGACAATCGGATTTGATATACAAGATTCTAAAATAATTATGGTGAATTCCGGTATCAATTACATTGGAGATGTCGTGAACGAAGACCTTAAACAAATCGTACAATCCGGATACCTAACGGCCACCTCAGATTTTGCTCAGGTCGCACAGGCAGATTGTGTATGTATTTGTGTGCCGACACCGTTAGACCTCTATAAGCAACCGGATATTAGTTATGTGAAAGCTTCTGCAGAAAGTATTGTTCCTTATCTGCATAAAGGAATGTTAATCGTTTTAGAATCTACAACCTATCCTGGTACAACAGAAGAACTTCTTAAACCGATTTTTGAAGCATCAGGTCTTAAATGTGGTGTCGATTTTTATCTTGCATTTTCACCTGAACGTGTGGATCCAGGAAATTTAATTTATAAAACAAAAAATACCCCGAAAGTCGTTGGGGGAATAACAGAAAAATGTACAGATATCGCGGCTAGTTTATACGAAAGTATATTACAAGCGCCCATTCATCGCGTTTCTTCTCCAGCTATAGCAGAAATGGAAAAAATACTAGAAAACACGTACAGAAATGTCAATATTGGACTTGTCAATGAATTATCCATTCTATGTCATAAGATGGGTATTAATTTCTGGGAAGTGGTAGACGCAGCAGCATCTAAACCATATGGATTTCAAGCATTTTATCCTGGTCCAGGTTTAGGAGGGCATTGTATTCCACTAGATCCGTATTATTTATCATGGAAAGCGAGAGAGTATGGATTTCACACTTCCATGATTGAATCGTCCATGATGATCAATGATCGAATGCCTGAATACTGTGTGGAACGAGCAAGTAAAATTTTAAACAAACATAAAAAACCTTTAAACGGATCAAAAGTTTTAGTACTGGGTGTAGCTTATAAACAAGATATTGAAGATTATAGAGAAAGTCCTGCTCTTAGAGTTATTGAAGAGTTAGAAAAAGAAGGTGCGAAAGTTCGTTATTATGATCCATATATTGCAGAATATCTTGAACATGGAAAACTCATAAAAGGAGAAGTGGATTTATCAGAGTTACTAATTGAAAGTGCTGACTTAGTGATTGTCACAACTGCACATACCAAGGTAGATTATTCTTTCGTCCAGAAGCATGCGAAGGCCATTTTTGATACGAAAAATGCCTTGAAGGATATTAAGAATCGAGAAAAAATCGAATTGTTATAAGAGATAAATTATTAATTTTCTTTTTTTATGGAGGGTCTCTTTTTGAATTGTTTTGTACATGAGAGCAGTTATATAGATGAAAATGTGACAATTGGCTAAGGTACGAAAGTTTGACATTTTTGTCATGTGCAAAAAGGGACCCAATTAGGCAAAAATTGTTCACTTGGTCAAAACGTCAACATCTCGAATAATGTAAAAATCGGAAATGGAGTTAAAATTCAAAACAATGTATCGGTCTATGAAGGTGTTGAATTAGAAGATTATGTTTTCTGCGGACCTTCAATGGTTTTCACAAATGATTTAACTCCAAGAAGCAAATATCCGAAAGGTGGTGAAGGATTCAAAAATACACTAGTTAAGTTTGGTGCTTGGAACACAATCGGTAAATGGGCAATGATTGCATCGGGGTCAGTCGTAACAAAGTCTGTTCCAGACTTTGCTTTAATAGTAGGTGTATCTGCTAAACAGATGGGCTGGGTGTGTGAATGTGGAATGCCCCTTAAAGATGAATACAAGTGTAAAGAATGTAATCGATACTACAAAGTTGTAAATGAACAATTAATCCAACTTACTCAATAAACGAGTTTCTAAAATGGTATTGTCTTAGACGAATAGAAGTTTTCTTGAATGGAAGACAAGTGAATTTATTAATGGAGGGTCGAAATGCAGTTTACCAAATACGCTTATGCTCAGTTATTAGAATTATTGCGGACCAACGGCTATAACTTTTGTTCATATAATGAGAGTGAATCTAACAATAAATCATGCATTCTCCGACATGATATTGATTTTTCAATTGGTAAAGCACTCGAAATGGCTATGATTGAGCATTCAATGAACGTAAAATCAACTTATTTCGTCTTATTAACTTCCAATTTTTATAACGTCTTTTCAAAGCAATCTTTTGAAAAGTTACAACAAATTATGTCATTAGGACATGAGATAGGTCTTCATTTTGATGAGCAAAGATATGATATTAAAACAGTTGATGAAATAAAAAAAAATATAGAATCAGAAGCAGAAGTTCTTAGCCGCTTATTTAACCATCAAATCAAAGTAGTTTCTATGCATCGACCTTCGAAATTTGTTTTAGAAAATGACCTCCATTTTGATCTATTAATTAACTCCTATTCCTCCAAATATCAAAAGCATATGAAATATATATCAGATTCTAGAATGAATTGGCGGGAAAATCTAATTCAACTTATTGAATCAGGCCTTTATAAAAAATTGCATATTCTAACTCATTCATTCTGGTATTCTACCTCAAACGAATCATTGGAACATAAGCTGAAAGAATTTCTAAAACAAGCCATTGGTGAAAGATATGACCATCTTGATGATAACTTCAGAGATCTAGATCAATTGATTAATAGGGAGGAGATTCATCGTTGATTAACCCAACAAAACCTGAAAATGTATGTGGAAAAATTATCAAAAGACTTGAGGTTGATAAATGAAAAGCCTTAAATACGCAATCATCGGTTGTGGAAGAATTTCACCTAATCATATTGCTGCTGCGATTGGAAACCATCTTGATATTGTAGCAATTTGCGATCTCGATGAATGGAAAATGGAGCAAACAATTTCGACATTTGGTTTAGGATATGCAGTGAAAAAATATATGAATTATCAACAGTTGCTTGCTAATGAAAAACCAGATTTAGTGGCGATTTGTACTGAAAGCGGGAAACATGGACAAATTGCATTAGATTGTATCGATGCGGGTTGCCATTTGATTATTGAAAAACCCATCTCGCTTTCTTTAGAAGAAGCCGATCAGATTATTGAAAAGTCAAAGGAGAAAAATGTAAAGGTTAGCGCATGCCATCAAAATCGGTTTAATAAATCTATTCAAAAGTTAAGAGAAGCAGTGGAGGCTGGCCGTTTCGGCAAACTTCTTCACGGAACAGCTCATATCCGCTGGAACCGCGGAACCGCATACTACAATCAGGAACAATGGCGTGGAACATGGGCGCAAGACGGTGGGGCACTCATGAATCAATGTATTCATAATATCGACCTGTTACGTTGGATGATGGGGGATTCAATCGTAGAAGTGGTTGGCATGACAGATAATTTACAGCATCAGTTAATGGAAGCAGAAGATTTAGGGATAGCGTTAGTACGTTTTGCGAACGGAAGTTACGGAGTCATTGAAGGGACAACGAATATCTACCCCGAAAATTTAGAAGAAACCCTGTATATTTTTGGGGAGCAGGGAACAGTTAAAGTTGGTGGGAAGTCCGTCAATATAATTGAAGAATGGATGTTTGCCGACGTGCTAGACAATGCAGAAGAAGTAAAAGCTAAGTATCATGAAAATCCACCGAATGTTTACGGTTTCGGTCATCATCCTCTCTATGCTGACGTCATTAATGCCATTCGAAATGATCGAGAACCGTATGTAACGGCTGAGGATGGCAGAAGAGCGTTAGAATTGGTTCTTGCAATCTATAAATCTTCCGCTGAGAAGAAAAGTGTCTCTCTCCCTTTGCAAAAAGTAAGTACGTTAGATTTTAACGGTTTATTCAATTTAAATAAGAAAATCAATGAAAAACCTCATGACTGATACTGAGAAGTATCGGAAGTTTAGTGTGCAAGAAAAAACGATTCCTTTATTTTCTAAGGGCTGGTGGATGGATGCTGTTTGTCAGCAAGATTGGGATGTCATCTTAATCAAAAAAAATGGTGAAATCATGGCCTCTCTTCCATACTATATAGAAGTTCAAAATGGACAGAAGGAAATTAAAAAAGCAACTTTAACCCAAACGAATGGCATTTGGATTCGTAATCCACTAAATCAAAAATATGAGAAAAAGCTTTCTCATGAAAACAAATATATGAATTTAGTCATCGATGAAATTGAACAATTAGATTTACAAAAGTATCAACAATATTTTGATTACTCCATTTATAACTGGCTTCCTTTCTATTGGCGTGGATATTCCCAAACCACAAGGTACACCTATGTGATTGATGATACAAAGAATTTGGAAATAGTCTATCAAAATTTTAGTTCAATGATTCGAAGAGGGTTACGAAAAGCAGAGAAAAGTGTGCAAATCAAAGAGGATATGGCTATTGATGAATTCTACGCTTTAAATAAACAGACCTTTGATAGACAAAACTTAGAGGTCCCTTATTCATTTGACACCGTTTCAAGAATTGACGAGGCATGTCAGAAGCAAAATGCGAGGAAAACCTTTTATTGTATAGATGACCAACAGCGAGTTCATTCCGCCATCTATTTTGTGTGGGATGATAATTCGGTCTATTATTTAATGTCCGGTTCAGATCCAACCTATCGACACACGCAATCCTTATCTTTTTTAATGGTTGAAGGCATTAAGTTAGCGAGTGCCATGAACAAAAAATTTAATTTTGAAGGAACCATGAAAAAAAATATTGAACACCACTTCAGACAGTTTGGTGCACAGCAAAAGGCTTACCATAACATTTACAAGACCTTTCCATGAGGAAGGAATGTTACACGATACTAAGTCTTTGGGATCATCTTGGGAGGTTCTTAAAACTGAAGATCTCTATACATCAACCGAATTATTTACCGTGGATCGGTTACTTTGATAAATTAGATCAATCTGATTGTTCGATTTTTCTCGACAGAGCGCAGTTTGCCAATAAGAGTGTGACTAATAGGAATTATATTTTAATACCTACTGGAAAGCTATTATTGACTGTTCCGGTTAAGAGAGAAGAACTGTCAATTCATAAGTTATTGATTGACAACAGTTTTAACTGGAAATTGAAACATTGGGGTGCCATTGAAGGCAATTATAAAAAGACCCCCTTCTGGATGTTGTACAATGAAAAGTTTAGACATATTTATGAAAGTGAATGGGTTTCCTTATGTGAATTGAACATCCGATTAATCGAGCTGATTTGTGAGATCTTAGAAATTAAAGTGAAGTTTTATCGAGAATCGGCCTTTGAAGAGGATTTTGGATATGGTAGTCAGCGCATTGCTAATATCGTGTCCAAATTTAAAGGAGATATTTATATTTCTGGGTGCGGAGCAAAAGCATACAATAACCCCGATGATTTTGAAAGTAAAGGCATTCAATTATTGTATCAACAATTTGCACATCCGACTTATCGTCAATATTGGGGCAAAGATTTTACAAAAGGATTATCCACTATCGATTTAATTTTTAATCACGGTCCTGAATCCACTAACATTATCCGCTCAACAAGAAATTCGTTAGTGAAGGGATCATAATAGTTTGTTTAAGAAAGTATTAGATGAATAGATAGACTAAGCGAAATTGGGAGTTGAAAACTCAAGTGGAGATGCAATTTCGAGATTTACAAGCTCAATATCAGAGATATAAAAGGGAAATCGATTCAGCGATTCAGGAAGTTCTACAAGATGCAAATTTCATTGGCGGAAAAGAAGTAAAAGAACTGGAAGAGGGATTAGCTGCGTATGTGGGTGTGAAACATTGCATCACTTGTGCGAATGGGACGGAAGCCATGACGTTAGTGTTAATGGCATGGGGCATTCAAAAAGGTGATGCCGTATTCGTACCTGATTTAACATTCTTTTCAACGGGAGAAGTCGTGTCATTTTGCGGAGCTACCCCCGTGTTCGTCGACGTCTGTCCAGAAACATTTAACATCGATCCAATCAAATTAGAAAAGGGTATTGCCAAAACCATCGCAGAAGGAAAGTTAAGGCCGAGAGTCATCATCCCAGTTGATTTATTTGGTTTACCTGCAGCGCACGAGGAAATCGATCAAATTGCGAAGAAATATCATTTACTTGTATTAGAAGATGGCGCACAAGGGTTTGGAGGCCATATTAACGGTAAAAAAGCATGTAGCTTTGGTGATGCGGCAACGACGTCGTTCTTTCCTGCCAAACCACTAGGATGTTTTGGAGATGGAGGAGCGATTTTTACGGATGATGATGACCTAGCAACATTGCTTATGTCATTAAAGGTTCATGGGAAAGGCAAGGATAAGTACGATAATGTTCGAATTGGCGTGAATTCAAGATTAGATACCATCCAGGCTGCTGTACTAAAAGTGAAGCTAGAAGCATTTATGAAGCATGAATTAGACGATGTGAACCTTGTTGCGCAATACTATCAACGAAGATTAAGCGGCTTTATTGAAACCCCGGTCATTCCATCTGGTTATTATTCTAGCTTCGCTCAATATACGATTAAGCTAAA
>JBFGKX010000136.1:0-6630 GCA_041576455.1 Paenisporosarcina sp.
GCAAAACACTTGAGATACAAGAACTTCTTGATGAGGAAAGTGGAAACCTGCAGGATATTTGTCGACGTGAACGTTATCACTTTTTTGAACAAGTAATGAAACAAAAAGGCTATCATAAACTGGCTGTAGCTCATCATGCTGATGATCAAGTAGAATCCGTGTTTATGGGGTTAACGAGAGGGATGCGAATAAATGGAATGTATGCAAAACGTGCCTTTGGGGATGGGGAGTTAATACGTCCTTTCCTATCGGTCACACGAAAAGAAATTGAACGATATTTGAATGATCAGCACTATACATATCGTGAAGATTCAAGTAATCAAAAGGATACATATACACGCAATCGTTTCCGTCACCAAATTATGCCTCTTATCCAACAAGAAAACCCAAATGTTGCAGCCGTCGTTAATCAATGGACACAACAACAGCAACAAGATGAAGAGTTGTTACAGAACTTTGCCACAAAAGAATATGAGAAAATAATCATTTCGTCATCTGCTTATTCTATTTCCATTGACTTAAGACAATTTCAAACTATTGAGGTTGCTTTACAAAAAAGGGTCGTTCTACTACTATTAAACTATCTATACCCAAATGAAAATTTATGGTTAAGTCATTCGTTGATTGATCAAATCCATAGCCAGTGTCTTGAACATGATGGGTCAAGTGAGGTGCATCTTCCAAAAGGGAGAAAAGGAATTCGCCACTACTCGACGATGCTTTTTTCATTTGAAGAAGCTAGCCCCTCGACATCTAGAGTACCGGCAATTTTAGTTGAAGGCCAATGGGTGTCTGTAGGTTCGGCAATTCAAATAAAAGTGTGTAATCGTAATGATGTGTTATGTTGTAACAAAGGATGGTATATCACACTCGATCAGAGCGAACTACCTATCCGCCTGAGGGGGAGGGTCCCTGGAGATCGGATTTTGTTAAAAGGAATGAAAGAGTCAAAACGATTGTCTCGTTTGTTGATTGACGAGAAAGTTCCTCGACATACCCGAGATGCAATACAATTGCTTGAAACTCAACAAGGAGAAATTCTTGGTGTGCCTGGCGTACGTTTAGGTTCACGTTGTACAAAACAACCACATGATGGTTGGACGCATAAGTTTATTATTGAAAAAGAGAGCGATTAAGCTCAAGGAGGAACCCATATGTTAGAGAAGGATATACAAGAAGTGTTGATTTCTGAAGAGCAGATACAAACTAAAATTCGTGAACTTGGGGAAGTACTAACGGCTGACTACACAGATAAGTTCCCACTTGCAATTTGCATACTTAAAGGCGCGATGCCATTTATGGCCGATCTTATGAAGCGTATGGATGTTTATATGGAAATGGATTTCATGGATGTATCGAGCTATGGAAATGCTACAGTTTCTTCGGGTGAAGTGAAAATTGTGAAAGATTTGAACACAAGCGTTGAAGGGCGAGATATTTTAATTTTAGAAGATATCATTGATAGTGGGTTAACACTTAGCTATTTAGTAGATCTTTTTAAATATCGTAAAGCGAAATCGATTAAGATCGTTACATTGCTTGATAAACCTACTGGTCGAAAAGTAGATTTACATGCAGATTACGTCGGCTTTGAAGTGCCGGATGCATTTGTTGTGGGATACGGATTAGATTACATCGAAAAATATCGCAACTTACCGTATGTAGGCGTTTTAAAGAAAGAAGTTTACTCGTTTTAATAGAATGGAAGAAAATGTGTGAAAAATTAACCAAAGATATGTAAAAGACAAGGCTTATCGTTGTACCCTTTTTTCTGCGTATGATAAGATTACCTATAGTTTTTCTGTATATTTTGTGAGGAGGCTCGGGATGAATCGAATATTTCGATACACCATATTTTATTTATTAATTTTCCTCGTGATTATCGGGATTTTTGGGACGTTTAACAGCGGGAAAGACCCAACCAAAGAAATCGATTATGGCGAGTTTATTACGGCTCTAGAAAGTGGCAACGTTTCGGAATTCTCGATGCAACCGGATCAGTTGGTTTATGAAGTGAAAGGGAAAATGAAGGATTATAAAAAAGACGAACAATTCGTCACGATGATTCCTCAAAATAACCAAGGACTTTTAGCCAAAATTGATGTAGCAGCGAAATCAAACGACGTTAAAGTATTAAAAGCACCTGAAACGAGTGGGTGGGTTCAATTCTTTACAGGTCTAATTCCATTCATTATTATTTTCATCCTGTTTTTCTTCTTATTGAACCAAGCCCAGGGTGGCGGAAATCGTGTAATGAATTTTGGGAAAAGTAAAGCAAAATTATATGACAATGAAAAGAAAAAAGTTCGCTTCAATGATGTAGCGGGTGCGGACGAAGAAAAACAAGAACTTGTAGAAGTGGTTGATTTCTTAAAAGACCCTCGCAAATTTGATGTAATTGGCGCTCGTATTCCAAAAGGGATTCTTCTTGTAGGTCCTCCTGGTACAGGTAAAACATTGCTTGCTCGTGCAGTTGCAGGAGAAGCGGGTGTGCCTTTCTTCTCTATTAGTGGATCTGACTTTGTGGAAATGTTTGTTGGGGTTGGGGCATCTCGTGTGCGTGACCTTTTCGAAAATGCAAAGAAAAATGCACCGTGTATTATCTTTATCGATGAAATTGATGCGGTAGGTCGTCAGCGTGGAGCTGGTCTTGGTGGTGGACACGATGAGCGTGAACAAACCTTGAACCAACTACTAGTTGAGATGGATGGATTTGGAGCGAATGAAGGAATTATCATCATTGCTGCAACAAACCGCCCAGATATTTTAGATCCTGCTCTTCTTCGTCCAGGACGTTTTGACCGTCAAATAACGGTTGGTCGCCCAGATGTTAAAGGACGTGAAGCGGTCCTTGAAGTTCATGCGCGTAATAAACCGTTAGATGAGCATGTTGACTTAAAAGCAATTGCGCAACGTACTCCAGGATTCTCTGGAGCAGATTTAGAAAATCTTCTGAACGAAGCAGCTTTAGTTGCTGCTCGTCGCAATAAAACTAAAATTGATATGTCAGATATCGATGAAGCAACAGACCGTGTAATTGCGGGTCCTGCGAAAACTGGTAAAGTGATATCAGCTAAAGAACGAAAAATTGTTGCTTACCATGAAGCTGGACACGTAGTAATTGGGTTAACCTTAGACGACGCGGAAATTGTGCATAAGGTTACAATTGTTCCTCGTGGTCAAGCCGGTGGTTATGCGGTCATGTTACCGAAAGAAGATCGTTACTTTATGACAAAACCAGAGTTGCTGGATAAAATTTCTGGATTACTCGGTGGGCGTGTAGCGGAAGATGTTGTTTTCGGTGAAGTATCAACGGGCGCTCATAATGACTTCCAACGTGCCACTAGCATTGCTAGAAGTATGGTTACTGAGTACGGAATGAGTGACAAATTGGGACCAATGCAGTTTGGCCAAGCGCAAGGTGGGAACGTCTTCTTGGGACGTGACTTCAACTCTGAACAAAATTATTCAGATGCGATTGCTTATGAAATCGATCAAGAAATGCAAAACATGATTAAAGAGCAATACAGCCGAACGAAAGAAATTTTAACGGAACAACGTGAGTTGCTTGAATTAATTGCGAACACACTTCTTGAGGTAGAAACATTAGATGCTGGTCAAATTATGCATTTGAAGGAACATGGTACTTTGCCAGTTCGTCCAATTGATGTTTCAAATCAAAAAGTAGATGGAGAGTCGACAACGATTGATGAAGTGACGCCAGATGTTACGGGTGCACCTAATGACCCGTCAACTGGGGATTTACCGAAAGAAGATACGGTAATTGAACCTTCGCATGACATTAAAGAAGATCATAAATAATCGATAAAACATCTAAAGCTGATTGACCTCCACTTGTGGAAGTCAATCAGCTTTTTTATACACGTTTAATTGTGGTATGATGGCTTCTAGAAATGAGAAGAAGGCGACTATTGATTAACTCTTAGGGTGGATATGTCGAATCGGGTGTTGGGATGACCTTCAGAAAGAACCGAAAAGTAGAACCACCTATTAAAGAAATTTGCGAGGGATCTCAATGATACTTGTGTTAGATACAGGGAATACGAACATAGTGCTAGGTGTATATCATCAGCATGAATTAATTCACCATTGGCGAATGGAAACCGATCGTTATAAAACTGAGGACGAATACGGGATGCAAGTTAAGGCTTTATTTAACCATGCCGGCATCGATTTTAGTCAAATACATGGCATTATCATTTCCTCAGTAGTTCCACCAATTATGTTTTCGTTAGAACGTATGTGCCAAAAATACTTTGGAC
Organism: Paenisporosarcina sp.; assembly: GCA_041576455.1. Classification (GTDB taxonomy): domain Bacteria; phylum Bacillota; class Bacilli; order Bacillales_A; family Planococcaceae; genus Paenisporosarcina. Next base: position 4,284 of record JBFGKX010000136.1, read on the forward strand.
TTAAACCACTTGTAGTAGGCCCTGGTGTAAAAACAGGATTAAATATTAAGTATGAAAATCCTCGGGAAGTTGGAGCGGACCGCATTGTTAACGCGGTGGCAGCGATTGAAGAATATGGACCACCTCTAATTATTGTGGATTTTGGAACGGCCACTACGTATTGTTATATTAATGAAAAAGGCGAATACATGGGTGGGGCGATTGCACCAGGTATAAGCATTTCTACTGAAGCACTGTTTGCGCGTGCTTCTAAGTTGCCGCGAATTGAATTAACACAACCCGAAAATGTCGTTGGGAAAAACACAATTTCGGCAATGCAAGCAGGTATCGTATATGGTTATGTGGGGCAAGTTGAAGGTATTGTCACTCGCATGAAAGCGCAGAGTAAAGAGCAACCAACAGTTATTGCGACGGGTGGCATGGCTAATTTAATTGCTTCTGAATCAACGATGATTCATACAATTGATCCTTATTTAACGTTAAAAGGATTGCACTTAATATATGAACGTAACCAATGAGAAAAGAGGAATTGAAATGAGCGATTATTTAGTTAAAGCATTAGCATTTGAAGGGAAAGTACGTGCGTATTCAGTGCGAACAACAGATACGGTTGGAGAAGCACAACGACGCCACGCAACATGGCCGACTGCATCGGCAGCGCTTGGACGTTCAATGACAGCAGGTGTCATGATGGGTGCAATGTTAAAAGGCGAGGACAAAATCACGGTAAAGGTAGAAGGGAAAGGACCAATCGGTGCCATCATAGTTGATAGTAATTCGAAAGGGGCGGTACGTGGGTACGTGTCACATCCGCAGACACATTTTGACCTAAATGAGCACGGCAAACTCGACGTGCGTCGTGCAGTTGGAACGGAAGGAATGTTGACGATTGTAAAGGATCTGGGTCTCCGTGATTTCTTTACAGGTTCAGTGCCGATCGTTTCAGGTGAATTAGGTGAAGATTTTACCTATTACTTTGCTGCATCTGAACAAGTACCTTCTTCCGTAGGTTTAGGTGTATTAGTAAATCCAGACAATTCAATTTTAGCAGCTGGAGGCTTTATTATTCAGTTAATGCCAGGAATTGAAGATGAAACAATTTCGATTATTGAAGAAAAGCTGAGTTCAATGGAGCCGGTTTCTAAATTAATTTCAAGAGGGCTATCACCTGAGGAACTATTACAAGAGATTTTAGGGAAAGAAAATGTGCAGATTCTTGATCAAATGCCTGTATCTTTTGATTGTAATTGTTCAAAAGATCGGTTTGGAACTGCGATTTTAGCTTTGGGTGAAGCGGAAATTCAAGAAATGATTGAAGATGACGGAAAAGCTGAAGCGCAATGCCATTTCTGTATGGAAACTTATCATTATTCACAAGATGAATTGGAAGCTTTTATCGATGAAATCAAATCTTAATCAAGAGCGTCGCCCGGAAAATGGCCGACCTTCACAGCGGAAATTGAAAACAAAGCCAGTCCTCCTCATTCTCTCGATTTTATTATTGGGCAATTTATTATGGTTCATCGCATGGTTAGTTCCAAACAAACCAATTGGTGGCGAAGAAGAGGTAGCGTCAATAGGGGGAGAACGTGTTACCCGTGAAGAGTGGATGGTTTCAATGGAAAGACAGTACGGAAAAAGTACGCTTCTTGAACTTGTCAATGCAAAAGTGATGGAAGCTGCAGCGAAGAAGTATGAAATTGACGTAACAGATAAGGAAATTGATTTAGAAATCGCGTTGATTAGATCAGTTCAAGACAGTTCGCTTACACAAATTCAGTCGTTGAATGGAGACATACTTAGAGAAAAAATACGTGCACAATTAATCTTGGATAAGGTCTTAACAAAAGATGTGGTGATTGAAAATGAGCAAATTCGAGCATTTTATGATGATAATCAGTCTCTTTATCACATTCCAACAATGTATCGTACGAGTTTAATTGTTTTACAATCCGAATCTGATGCACAAGATGCAGTAAAGGAACTCGAAAATGGCTCATCATTTGATGTGTTAGCTCGTGAACGTTCTATTGACGTCTCTTCAGCTAGCCTTGGTGGTGATATTGGTTTTATTTCAATAGACCAAGAGAATGTTGATCCTTCGGTGGCCGCAGCAGCTAGTAAACTAGGAGTAAAACAATGGAGTAACCCTGTTAAGATTACAGATGGAAGATTCGGCATTGTTTATGTACAAGACATCATAAAGGGACAGGCATTTGCATATGAAGATTTAAAGAGTCATATAAAGCGAGAGTTGGCATTAGAACAATTGCCTCAGGCCGTTACACCAGAAACATTTTGGAGGGAATTTGACACCGAATGGTTTTACGGTGAATAACCTAATGAA
>JBFGKX010000137.1:0-6542 GCA_041576455.1 Paenisporosarcina sp.
CCAGTCGAATCCGATCTTAGATAATCTATTTTTTTCGTACCAAGTATTTTTGTTTCAACTGTTTGAGGCTGGTCAAATCGAAAGACATTAGACAACGAGCTCATCCCCTTCATCACGGGTTACAACGATTTCACCATTTTCTTCTAAACTGCGGATTAAGGAAACAATATTTGTCTGTGCACTTTCGACGTCTTTTAATTTCACAGGGCCCATTAATTCGATTTCTTCACGAATCACATCAGCCCTTCTTGATGACATATTTTTATAAATATTATTTTTTACGTCTTCACTCGCTACTTTTAATGCGAACGTTAAATCTCCATCATTCACTTCGCGAATAATTCGTTGAATTGAACTAATGTCTAACTTAACGATATCTTCAAATACAAACATGCGCTTCTTGATTTCTGCCACAAGTTCAGGAATATCACTTTCTAACTCGGAAAGAATCGCTTTTTCTGTACTACGATCTACTTTACTTAGCACCCTAACGATCGCTTCTACACCACCAGTTGCGGTATAGTCTTGAGAACCTGTAGCCGAAAGCTTGCGCTCAAGAATTTGTTCCACCTGGTGAATCACTTCTGGAGAAGTGCTTTCCATTAGCGCAATTCTTCGTACGACTTCTGCTTGCTTTTCAGGAGGGAGTGCCGACAGAACTTGTGATGATTGTTTCGCATCCAAATAAGAAAGAACAAGTGCAATTGTTTGTGAATGCTCATTTTGTAATACCGCTAAGATTTGCTTTGGATCTGCTTTTCGAGCGAAATTAAACGGCTTCACTTGTAATCTACTCGTCAAACGACCGATTGTATCAAGTGCTTTATCTTTCCCAAGCGCTTTCTCGAGGATATCCCTTGCATAATCCAAGCCGCCTTTACTCATATAATCCTCAGCAAGAATCATTTCATAAAATTCATTAATGACTTCCTCAGTTTGACTATTTTTCAATTGTCGAACATTCGAAAGTTCCATGGTCAATAAATCGATTTCTGTTTCGGTTAATTGTTTAAAGATTTCTACAGACACTTCTGGTCCTAATCCTACTAGTAACACGCCTACTTTTTGTATCCCAGTTAACTCATTTGAATAAATAACCATGTACTAAACTCCTAATCTTCTGCCATCCATGAGCGTACTAATTTTGCAAAATCTTCAGGTCTTCCTGTGGCAAGCTTTTCAATCGTTTTACGTTTCGGATTCGCTCGTGAATTAAACTCGGATAAATCCAGCTCTTCTTCCTCTACTTTTCTATTAATCGCTAAAGGAGGCTCATACCCTCCATAGTTAAACTCTTCTTCAGGGGCTGTGTGTTTCTTTTTACGTAACACTAGCACTAAAATCAGAACAATTAATAAGAAAGCAATCCCAGCACCTATCATCATTAACACACTATTTGAAATTGTACTTGTCTCCAACAATTCTTCCACTGGTTTTTCCTCACTGACAACCACTTTCCCTTGAAATTCCGTTGCAAATACTGAAATACGGCTATCCAGTTCTACATCTGTCACTTGTGTCCCATTCATACTTAATGTAGTACGTACGGTGTTTTTCAAAAGATTTCGGATATCATCTACATTTTGTGTCGTCAAACTCTCTGGATCTTGAGGATTTGGCGGTTCAACTCCGACATTAATGGTGATGTCATCAATTACATATGGACTTAATTCGATTTGTCGATTTATTCGATTCACTTCTCGATTAATACGCTCTTCTGTTTTTTCTGATTCACTACTTCCACCCTCAATAATGCCTGGGTAGTTGGCTATGTCTGTTTCGCCTACTCCGACTGTAGCTTCAACATCTGCCCCTTCACTCGAATAGGACTCCACAATGCGTTCAACACTTATTTCGATGCCTTCATTTTTTTCTTTATCTACAGCTTCGACTAAATTTTCTTCTCGTTTCTCTTTCGTAAAGTCGACACTTGTCATAACCGACACAACCACTTTGTCGTGACCCAGTGTCATGCCCAACATTTGCTGTAATTCCCGTTGAATATCTCGTTCAATATCTTTTTTTATATCCCTTTGTTGCTGATATACGGATAAAGTTGTATCGAGTTGATCTTTGTCATGTATCTCAAAAACTTGTCCACTTTGATCCATAATGACAATTTGCTCGGGAGGAAGTTTAGGAACACTCTTACTAATTAAATGATACAATCCATTAATTTGTTTTTGATCTAACTGAAAACTTGGATCCCCTTTAATGACCACAGATGCAGAAGCAACTTGTTCTTCATCGGTAATCCACACGTTTTCTTTTGGGAGAGTAATCATTACATTTGCTTCCGTCACGCCATTAATTTGTTTGATTAAATTGGCGAGTTCATTTTGCATGGCATCACGTTCAACCACATCAAAATGACGATCTGTCATTCCTAACCCCATATTTTCACTAAAAATGCTATAGGTCACATTCCCGCTTTTTGGAATTCCTTCCGATGCTAAACTCACTTTCAAGTTAGCAATTTCTTCATTTGGAACACTAATCGCTTTTCCATCTGGGGAAACTTGAACTGGTATTCCTTTTCCTTCAATGGCCGCCTTAATTTCCCCTGCCTCAGATGGAGACAAGTTTGAATAGAGCGCAGCATAACTCGTACGAGAATTCCAAAAAACGAACACCAGAAGTAACAGAAGAGTAACGACAAATGTGCCGATCACAGACCATTTTGTTGCGGAAGAATAACTTCCCCAAAATTCTTTAAATTTAGTTTTCATATCTAGTAAATTCTCTTTCATTTATTCGTCATCTTCGTCACAAAAATCATACCTGCATTCTCATAACTTCCTGATAAGCTTCCACTACTTTATTGCGTACTTGGACTGTAAGCTGTAGGGAAAGACTTGCTTTTTGTGAAGCAATCATCACTTCATGGATATCTTTAACTTCACCTGTCACTAATTTATTGGTCATTTTTTCTGTTTCATTTTGAGTCGCTTTAACATCTTCGAGCGTTTGTTTAAATAGTTGACCAAAGCCCTCAACCTGACTTTCAGGCTTCACTTTTGCTATTGATTGATTTTGAATAAATGGTGTTTGAATTTGATTTAGTTTATCCACAGTTCTTCCCCTAACAATCTATTGATTATTTGCCTATTTCTAAAGCTTTCATAAACATACTTTTTGAAGCATTTAATGCGGTGACATTGGCTTCATAAGAACGTGTTGCTGACATGAGATCTACCATTTCTTTGATGGGATCCACATTAGGCAAGCGCACGTATCCATTTGCATCTGCATCTGGATTTGCAGGATCATATGATAAAGTAAAAGGCGCACGATCTTCTTTAATTTTAGACACGGTAACGCCTGAAACGTTTGTAGACTGGTGATTCATGACTGAGCTCAGTTGGCGTTCAAATGGTGAAACGCCACTTTGTGTGAGTTCCACTGACTTTCGACGATAAGGTAGCCACTCGCCATTGACCAGCTGAGCACGGGTCGTATTTGCGTTGGCAATGTTTGAAGAGACGACGTCCATTCTCATTCGATTGGCCGTTAAGCCGGTTGCACTTATATTAAAACCTGAAAATAAACTCATGCGTGCTACCTCCCTCCATTAATAACTGTACGTAAATTGTTAAATTTCCCATTAATGCCTTCGGTTACGGCATTATAAAATAATTGATTTTTAGCAAGATTCGACATCTCATAATCCATGTCCACATTATTTCCATTTGGACTGTATTGCGAAGAATTGTTCACCTTAATTGAAGGGTGAAGTTGGGTGCTTTCTCCGCTAAAAGAAAGATGTTTTGCATTGGTTTTAAAACTTGAAAAAGCTTGGTTATTCATTGTAGAATTCAACACTGATTGAAAGTCTACTTGTTTACTTTTGTAATTGGGTGTATCTACATTCGCTATATTTGCAGCGTGTACACGCTGTTTTAATGTAGCAGTTGATAATGCTTGTTCTAATGTTTGAATAGATTGAGGGAAAATTTTCATCTTGAAACCCCTTTATAAAAATCTCGGTTTTATTAAAAAATCCCACCTTTAAAAAAAGGTGGGGGTACATTAAAGCTTCCATCTTTCAATAACTCGGCAATCCTATATGTATATTTAGGTCCGTGGCTTTGCATCCTAGTCATTCAAGCAAGCTTGCTAATATCATTCTAATGGAAATATTTACTGAATTTACCATATTTCTTTCGACTTATTTATACACAATCATACAAAATATATTCTCATATATTGGTTGATTTGTATATACCATTAAAAATTTTTAATTTTCACATAATCCTTTGTGCCTATATTTTCTGATAATTTAATGGTATACTAACGAATATTAATGGAATTGTTGAAAGGACGTTATCAAGTATGTTTCGTGGGTTGTATACTGCTGCATCTGGATTAATGGCGCATAATCGGAAACAACAAATTTTGACAAATAATTTAGCAAATGCAAGCACACCTGGATTTAAACAGGATCAAAGCGTATTACGCGCATTTCCTAATCAAATGATTAAAGCAATGGCTGCAGGAGATTCAACAAATCACGGTGCAACAGGTCATTCTGCAATTGGGAAGCTAACTACTGGTGTATATACTCAAGAAGGAATTCCTTCTTTCGTTCAAGGCGCACTTAAAGAAACTGGAAATAAAACTGATATTTCGCTTATAGATAATTTCTTGCCAACTGACCCCACAACACAAAAGAAAGGTTCATTAGTGTTTGCGGTTGCCCTTGAAAATAATGAGACGCGTTTTACACGTAATGGACAGTTCACGGTTGGTCAGGATGGATACTTAAAAACGAGTGAAGGCTATAATGTCTTAAACCAAAATTCACAACCTATTTTAGTTCATTCCACAGAATTTACCGTTCAAGATGATGGACGTGTTGTGTTGAAAGATGGCACGGCTGCGAATCAATTGTGGATTGGCTATACGAATCAACCAAATGAACTTATTAAAGAAGGTCAAGGACTTTTACGGTGGGGCGGCAATCCAGATAATCAACCTCAGTTCATTCAAGATGTTGAAACTCTCACGAATGTAAATGCTTTTGTCAAGCAAGGTTATATTGAGCAATCGAATGTAAATTTAACGCAAACGATGACTGAAATGATGAGCACCTATCGCGGTTTTGAATCGAACCAAAAAGTATTGCAAGCATATGACCGTAGTATGGAAAAAGCAGTCAATGAAATTGGACGGGTATAAGAAGGAGGTGCATGAAGATGAATATTCAAATGAATGCCGCATCTACTACGATGCGCGAACTGCAAAAGAAAATTGATATTATTGCAAACAACATTTCAAATGTGAATACAACTGGCTATAAGCGCCAAGAAGCCAATTTTTCTGATGCACTTGTCCAATCGATTAATCGACAAGCATCCCCGTCAAATGAAGTTGGCCGTTTAACCCCAAACGGATTGCGTATAGGTGCTGGCGCAAAAATTGCTCAAGCTAGTTTACACACGGAACAAGGACTTATTTCAAAAACAGATCGTGCACTGGATTTGATGATTCAAGGGAAATCCGGATTTTTCCGAGTAGCCTCGGAAGGAAATACCTACTATACCAAAGATGGTTCATTCCAAGTACAACCCATTCTTAATTCAAAGCAAGTGAATCTTGTTACTTCATCTGGAGATTCAATTTTAAATAGCAATAACCGTCCAATTTCTTTTGATGCAGATTTCAACTCCATTACCGTGAATGAAAATGGAACGATGGAAGTCACTTATAAAGACGCTCAAAAACAGGCGACGAAAATTCAGTTAAGCATCGCTGTGATTAATCGGGAAAATTTACTCGAAAAAGTTGGAGCCAATCGATACCAACTTCCTGATACAGAAGAATTACAAATGGGAAATGGTACGTTAGAACTTGTGAATTTAGCACAGCAACCAAATGCTTCGATTAAAATAACGCAAGGTGCGCTAGAGATGTCCAATGTTGATTTGACCAATGAAATGACAGAGTTAATTGCTACTCAACGACTTCTTCAGTCGCAAGGCAAAGCGATTTCGTTCGCTGACGATATGATGGGCTTAGTTAATACAATTAGAGGATAAAAAAGAGCAAATGCCTAAGGGAATGACCCACTAGGCATTTGCTCTTTTTTCTGTAAAGAAACAATAACATGAAAGATTATTTTATAGACGATTGAAAAAGTACATAGTCCACAAATGGAACAATCATCATTTAATTACGGGCTGCTTTGTTTTAGCATTAATTAAATAGATCAATTCATGAAATGACCGCTTTCCGTGGGCTTGCGCCGAACTCACTCGAGTTTTACTCGAGTGGATTTCGACGTCTTCGCTTTCCCACAGGAGTCGGTCATTTCATTTCTATTTTTATTCCTTGATTCTCAACTTGAGTGATTGTAACTTCATACCTTTGTAAAAGTACATAGTCTGTAAATTAATCAATTATCTTTTAATTACAGATTGTTTTGTTTTAGCATTAATTAAATTGATCAATTCATGAAATGACCGCTTTCCGTGGGCTAGCGCCGAACTCACTCGAGTTTTACTCGAGTGGATTTCGACGTCTTCGCTTTCCCACAGGAGTCG
>JBFGKX010000138.1:0-6528 GCA_041576455.1 Paenisporosarcina sp.
TAGTTGATTCAGAACAAAGACACTGAAGGGTTAAATGCCACATCCTAAGACACATACTTAAGGTTGATCATGGGTTTCTTTACCATGAGACATATTACTAATCGTGGTTAATCCGCAATGATTTTCATCAATTTCCAACATGGTTAAGCTTGTACCATATATGAAGTTTGGCCCTCACAATAAATCAAAATGAGCCCCACTAAAATAATTCATGAGACACTTCTTTACTACCCCATGATTCACAAGTAAGACGTAACCAATAAGAAGTGCTGCGGAAATTTCTTTAACTGCACGTACTACACGTCCTTTCAACATACGACAATTCTCGCCGGACGCCGATTCAAATTGACTTGGACGTTTGTAATAGGCTTTAACTTGCTTTGGGTAATTACGTTCCATATCAACAGAGAACATTCCTTGCCATTCCCCAACATTAATCTCGTGAAAGTTTTCTTGTAGAATGAGCGGGATTTCGAGATCCCCAATAATGAGTTGTGCCGTTTGGGCCGTTCGACCATTCATGTTACTGTACACGGCGTCCAATGGTACAGCATTAAGTCGAGCACTAAATTTAGAAGTGGTTGCCATTCCAGTTGCGGTGAAGGGGGAGTCTCCCCAACCTTACATGCGTGATTGTATGTTCCATTCCGTTTATCCATGCCACGTGATGTTTAGAAATAGCGTGGTATCCCTCATTTCGAATCGACGTGAATAGCTCTAATTTTACCAAACTTGAAACTTTTCATTAAGATATACGTAATCTAGACAAAGGGGAGAATTTAACTTGTTAACATTATTCGATAAGTACCAAAGCATCATAATTAGTTTAATTTTAGTTTTCTATATTCTGAATTCCATCTACATAGGTTCTGACAATCTATCGTTTGTTCTATTCTTATTCGTGGTTATTCTACAAGTTTTACGTATGCGTAAACACATCAAACGATTATCTTTCATTCAGTTAGGTGTCCTCTTAACAATTATGGCAGCATCGTTAGCGGGGCTCGTCTTTATTTTTATGGGGTTAAATCACTTAATAAGTATTGGAGTATTGTCTTTCCCTGATTGGATGATCATCTTCATTCAAATTGCGTTCATAATCGTCTTTATACTAGGTGTAACATCTGCAATTCGAAGTTTATATCAACGTTTTACACATTCAAAAGCTTAATAAAAAGATGCCCTCTTAAAGAAGGCATCTTTTTATATCCACTCACTTATGTACTTCTGAGGCAAGCAATCCGTACAAATGCATATTGTGTCGTTTGCCGTCGCGTTGTAGCCATTCTCGGAAAGTTCCTTCGTGCTGGAAGCCAAGAGATTCATATAAGTGAATGGCAGATTGATTGTAGCCAAACACAGTTAATTGAAGACGATACAAATTCAATTCATTAAATCCGTAATGGATAAGAAGTTGCATGGCTTCTTTCCCAAATCCTTTGCCTTGAAAATCTGGACCAAGTGCAATAGAAATCCAACCAACTCGATGTGGCCACAGAATATCTTCAATTGCACATACGCCTAAAAATTGCTCTGAATCAAGAGGACGAATGGCAAAACGATAGGTACGATCTGAATGCTCTTCTATTAGTTGATTAGCATTTTTTTCTGACTCTTCGCGTAGTGGCAAAGCGTGATAAAAACGACCAAATGGTTCCAGTCCATTCCACTGACGATAGGTAGGTAAGTCTTCTTTTTTCAAAGCGGTTAAACGAATTTTAGATCCATTAAACATATACCATTCCCCTTATCATAAGTTCTTCTAGTTGAGTCCCATTATATCACCGTCATTTTCTTCTTTCGAGACCGCATTTACATGAAGAGAATTAAGAGAGATAGATGATTAAGATGGATTAAGTGTCCCTAAATTTTATTAGGGTAACGGCAACCACACTCGCGGGTGGGGGGTGGCTCATTAGTTTCCCTACGATAATGCTACTGCGTATGCCAATACATGCAGCCATTTGCGCAAGCAAAGTATCCAAAACGGTAAATACTTTCTCGAGTTTCTTTACATGAGTTAAACGCAAACATTATGGTTAATCCCCAATAGTTTAAGAGGGGGTACCACGGGCGGTTTGATTACATCGAGGTTGTCCTATAGCCGACCTTACCTCCTTGCATTTGCGTTTCTGGCTTCTTCTATAGACAAAGGGTATTTCAGAACAACCGCTAAGACTTACTCCCTTAAGTGGAACAGGTTAATGGTGGTATGTTTGGGCCAGGGCAAGGTACGTTAATGCTATATTTGTTTAGTTATCTGAACCTCGCTTATGTCAAATCAGTCGGGTTAGTACGACTTGCCACTTTTGCAAGTTGCTTTGGCGCATCGATTAGTTATATTTCCTCTGGCCATTGACGCTTGCATTCATGGCTGGATAGATAACAGGCGCCCAATTAGGTGTGCGAATTGAAGAGAAACTTAAGCCACAAAATGTTAAACCAATTCTAAGCATCATACCGGCGCTACTAATCTTACAATTAGTGGCAGAAAACATTTTGTAATTAGTTGAAAATGAGCCTATAAATCGACATACTGTTAGTGAGGGGGCGTTGGAATGAATACACTTGAAGAAAAACAAGAAATTGAAGATTTTAATCCAAAAGAACAGATTGAAAGTTCACACAGGCATTATTCTGACGAGAAGTTTTGGAACAAACTTATGAATTATGCTAAAAAAGCTGGAGAAAAAACACTTTATACGAGTTTGTTATTATATTTCACAGCTCAAAACCCAGCGGTGCCAAAATCTGCAAAGCTGACGATAGCAGGGGCTTTAGGCTATTTAATCCTCCCGGCAGACATCATGCCCGACTTTATTCCAGTCGTTGGCTTAGTAGATGACGCGAGTGTGATCGCCTATGCTTTGTATCAAGTCATTTCACATATCGATGAACCAACGAAACAACTTGCTCACGACAAAATGAAATCTTGGTTAGGTCAATCCGTTGATGAGTCGAATATCGACAAAGAGTTACTGCCAAAAATATAAAGATGAGAGCGATCCATCATTGGGTTGCTCTCTATAAATCGTCTAACATTTGTCCAAATTCAAGTAAATAATATCGACCCAGTGCATTACTTCCCTCGGTCAATCCCACAAACAATCCGATTTGTCCTTTGTATACAAAAAACCCCACATCATGTTCAATACCATCTAATTCTCCAGGTTTATTGAAGAAAACAAATCGATCGCTGTTAACACCAGCGGGGACTTTATGCTTAAATTGCTGTTTCTCTAAAATATGTAACATGTCATGAAAGACTGGAGAACCGGCCATAATGCGTAAACAAGCAACCATGTCTCGTCCGCACACAACGTTATCTCGTCCCTTAGAAATCGCAAGAACGTCTCGCATTTCGCGCCCAAGTATAGACTTTGTCATGCCAAGATGTTGCATATAAGTGTTTAAACGCCTGATGCCATAGCGTTTAATTAATATATTTGTTGCTGTATTATCAGATATTAGAATCATTAAGAGATGTAAGTCACGCACAGAAAATGATCTATTCTGTATAATCAATGATTGTAATACACCGGATCCATCTACAACGTCATTGGGAGAAACTTCTACGATTTCGTCTAAATCTTTTATATAATGAAATCCATATAAAAAAATCGGTAGCTGGATGACACTAGCTGATTTAAAAATTTCATCAATATTTTTTGAATAGCGAACAGTGCCAATTGGATACTCCAAATGCAAACTATATTTCTCGGGAAATAATTTCATGCCAAAAACCACCATCCTTTCATCTAGTTTAATTCAAAAACTTTTCCAAATAAATCCTTAAAAATAATAATTTATGGGAACTTTTTGTACCATAATTCGTTGGAATAGCTAAATTAGCACGTGTAAAGTTGTTGAACTATGAATGTGGCAACATGTTAAAACAGTAAGGTGTTGTTGAATGAAAGGAAGAGTTTGTGTGAAGCGACTTTGGACCACACTGAATATAGCCTTGTGGCTCGTCATCGGTGGACTCTTCTTTATTTGGGTTCATCAGGAACTAGAGTTTCGGGAAGAACGACAAGCCCGTCCGTTACCAAAAGGACTCCATCCCATTGTTGGCGAAAAAAGCAATCAATTACTAAAACGAGCTGAAGAAATAGGCATCCCCATTCTCATAACCGATGGGTTTAGATCAGCAGAATCTCAAGACGTATTATACGAAAAAGGACGCTCCATAGAAGGTCATGTTGTCACTTATGCAAAAGGCGGCCAAAGCTATCACAATTATGGACTAGCCATCGATTTTGTTTTAAAAAATAAAGATGGCACCATTAGTTATGATCTCCAACAAAACATTAATGGCAATGAAGAAGCAGATTGGTACGAGGTAGTGCGCATTGCCAAAGAACTTGGCTTCCAATGGGGAGGAGATTGGCCTTCCTTTAAAGACTACCCCCACCTAGAATACACATTCGACTTATCTATCAGAGAATTACAAAATGGCTGGCGTCCAGAGGACAAAATAGAATAAAAATCTACTCTACGCCTCTTCAAAATTGTTGAAGAGGGTTTTTTGTGGAAGAAAATGGGCGAACGGGCAATCTTCGTTTATGAAAGGGCAAACTGTCCTCGCCAAAGGGCAAACCGCCAACGCGAAAAGGCAAACTCTCACTCCGAAAAGGCAAACTCTCAAAAAATTTAGTGACACCCCCAGCAGCGAAGCGAAAAAAGAACTAATTTGCCCTCCTCGAACCCCCCGAGGAGGTATTTTTGTGGGAGAAAATGGGCGAACGGGCAATCTTCGTTTATGAAAGGGCAAACTGTCCTCGCCAAAGGGCAAACCGCCAACGCGAAAAGGCAAACTCACTCTCCGAAAGGGCAAACTCTCAAAAAATTTAGTGACACCCCCAGCAGCGAAGCAAAAAAAGAACTAATTTGCCCTCCTCGTACCCCCGAGGAGGTATTTTTGTGGGAGAAAATGGGCGAACGGGCAAACTTCGTTCACGAAAGGGCAAACTGTCCTCGCCAAAGGGCAAACCGCCAACGCGAAAAGGCAAACTTTTACATATTCAATGAAACTCAAAATAGTAACTTCTACTGTTAAATAAGGTCATAATTCAATTTTAGTAGATTAATAACGTGCAAAATTCAAATTTCCTGAGTAAGAGAGACAACTGTCAATTCGATATGCTAATATGTCGGAAAAAAGGAGGGATTTTAATTGATTGTTAAATATCGATCCATGTCTTATAAACTCCTCGGAATTGAAACCGCACTTAGACGTCTTCCCAAAAGTCATACGAAAATTCCATATCTTCAACAACAAGTAAATATTATAAATGCTGGTATCAATGGAGAAAAATCTTTAGATGCTTTATTTGAAAATGATGCATTTTATGAGAATTATTTTGTATTTCAAGATTTAAATTTGAAATCTACAGGCCTTTTTCAAATTGATTATTTATACATCAACGCATACTTTGCAATCATCTTCGAAGTAAAAAATATTTCTGGAAATATCTCAATTTCCATCGATAACCCTCGATTAAAGAGAACTCTTTCTAACGGACAAATTGATTATTTTCGAAATCCATTAAGACAAATTGTTGAAACCAATGATTTATTCAATGATTTTTTAGGAATGCATGGATTTGAACTCCCTATATATCAAGCAATCGTTTTTAAACAATCCAATCACGCACTTGATATAGAAAAAACTTCGATTCCTATCTTAAGCGTTAGAGATGTTCCTAGTTTTATTCGCTCACGCGCCAGAAAGAATAAAGTATTAAGCCCGGTTCAACTAGTTGATCTTGTTGAACTGCTACTGAAAAAACATCGAGACTATATTCCGTTTCCGATTTCTACTCATTACGATATACCCTTTAGCGACTTTCAAAAAGGAATTCAGTGTGAAATGTGCAATAAATTCGGCATGATTAAAATGATGAGAGGGTGGTTTTGCAGAAATTGTGGATCAAGCTCTAAAACAGCTCATATCGATGCAGTTAGAGATTTTTGCATTCTGATTAACCCAAATATAACCAATGAACAATGTCGCACATTCTTAAAGATAGGTGAAACAAAAGTTGCTTCTCGCATTTTAAAAAATATGAATTTATCCTTAATCGGGAGCAATCGAAAGAGGGTATACCATATGAATTATTCAAAAATAAAGAGAGATTTTGACGGGGTGTCACACTAGCTTGAAATGAATGGAATATAATATCCGTTTTGCAGTGTTTTCTGTGGAAGAAAATGGGCGAACGGGCAAACTTCGTTCACGAAAGGGCAAACTGTCCTCGCCAAAGGGCAAACCGCCAACGCAAAAAGGCAAACTCCCACTCCGAAAGGGCAAACTCTCAAAAATTAAGTGACACCGCCAGCAGCGAAGCGAAAAAAGAACTAATTTGCCCTCCTCGAACCCCACGAGGAGGTATTTTGTGGAAGAAAATGGGCGAACGGGCAAACTTCTTTCACGAAAGGGCAAACTGTCCTCGCCAAAGGGCAAACCGCCAACGCAAAAAGGCAAACTCCCAATTCCAAAAGGAAAACCGCCCAAGTGAAACGACA
>JBFGKX010000139.1:0-6522 GCA_041576455.1 Paenisporosarcina sp.
ACAGGGAGAGAGAAATTGGTGTTAGGGCCATGAGAAGGGGTGAAGGGATGAAATTCTTAGACTTATTCGCAGGAATTGGCGGTTTTAGATTAGGCATGGAAGCAGCGGGTCATGAATGTGTTGGCTATGTAGAATGGGATAAATACGCTAGAAAATCATATGAAGCAATACACAAAACAGAAGGAGAGTGGACTGCACATGACATTACTGGAGTTACAGACAACGATTTACGACTTCTTAAAGGAAAAGGAATTGATGTTATATGTGGAGGATTCCCGTGCCAAAGCTTCTCAGTTGCTGGCAAACGTGGAGGATTCGATGACACTAGAGGAACTATGTTCTTCGAGATTGCAAGGTTCGCTGAGCAAATCAAACCACGGATTTTATTCCTTGAAAACGTTAAAGGGTTATTGTCTCACGACCAAGGGAACACGTTCGGAACTATCCTCAATACGTTGGATGAACTCGGGTATGACTGTGAATGGCAAGTGCTTAACTCTAAAAACTTCGGAGTTCCACAAAACAGGGAACGAGTGTTCATTGTCGGACATCTTAGAGGAGAACGTAGATCAGAAGTATTTCCTATCAGAGGAGAAAACAAAACACCTATTAGCATCGCTGGTTATTTGAATGATGGATATAAAGATGTGAATTATGTTTTAGATCCTAAAGGTATAGCAAAGCGCTTAACTACAATGGGTGGCGGAAATCGAGAGCCTAAAGTAGTTGTTATGGGTAACGTCAATCCATCAGGAAATGGCATGAACGGTCAAGTTTACGACAGTACGGGATTAGCACCCACTATCACAACAAACAAAGGTGAAGGAAACAAAATCACCGTTCCCGTACTCACTCCTGACCGATTAGAAAAACGACAAAATGGTCGTAGGTTTAAAGAAGATGGAGAAGATATGTTTACATTAACTGCACAAGATAGGCATGGTGTAGCGATTAAAGAAGCCACTAAACAGGGATATGACATAGCTTACCCCGGTGATTCTATCAATTACTCAGTACCAACTTCAAAGACTCGTAGAGGTCGTGTAGGTGATGGGATTGCAAACACCTTAGACACTGGATGCCAACAAGGAGTGTTGACTGAAGAATATCGCATTAGAAAGCTAACGCCAAAAGAGTGTTGGAGATTACAAGGTTTTCCCGATTCATCATTTGAAAAAGCTGCAGAAGTTAATTCCGATTCACAACTTTACAAACAAGCTGGAAATTCAGTAACTGTGAACGTGATCCACGAGATCGCTAAACGATTATAAAGGAGGTTCAAACATGCCACTAACCGACCAAAAAAACAACCCCATACCCATGAACGGTGAACATCCCACACATGACCATTTTGGAACGATTATCAACGTGTTGAACGATGAATACATGGTGACGTTAAACGGTCATATCGTGCATCCTCTGAACTGTGAGAGGTATATACAGGAAGTGGATAAGGCTCAGGTGGTTCGGACTGGAGATTACTAGATTAGGAGGTTGAGAGGATGAACGTAATAGCCATTATTGAATTACAGATGCTTGGTGAACACATCAAATACTTGCAAGATAAAAACGCATGTAACAAGAATGATGAATTAATCAAAGCGTCCACAGATGCGTATAAAGCATTGACTGAACAATTGATTTATAACAATACAAAATAACCCATTCAAGTTTTCTCAGAACTCGAATGGGAACTCAGTGTAAAAATTTGATTAAGACCATTTTATCACATGAAGGGTGGAATTATTCATTGGAGATGAAAAATATTCAATGGAAAGATGTTAAGGGTTATGAAGGTCTATATAAAATTTCAGAAAATGGTGACGTTATGAGTTCAAATTACAAGCAATCAAATAAGCCTGGACTTTTAACACCTAGCGTTACCGGTATCGGTTATGTGTTCTATCGATTAGCTAAAAATCGCAAAAGGAAATGTTTTTATGCGCACAGATTAGTTGCCGAACACTTCATTTCTAAACACTCACAACCGGAGACGTTGGAAGTTAATCATTTAGATGGAGATAAAACTAACAATCAAATTTCTAACCTTGAATGGTGTACTCATTCAGAAAATGTTAAACATTCATTTGATTCAGGATTAAGAATCACGGCATACAAGAAACATTATGGATCTAGACAATTAACAGAAGAAGAGGTTGTAAAAATAAGAGAAGTTTACAAAAACGAAAATATTAAAATGAGTCACCTAGCAAAGAAATACGGCGTTAGTATTCCGTCTATTCATAATGTAATCAGAAGAAACACGTACAAAAACGTTTTATAAATACATCAAAATAGGAGGAAATATACATGCGTCTTTATGAACTTACTCAGCAACAATTACAACTTCTCCAAATGATTGAAGATGGAATAGACGTACTCGACACATTAGAAGCGAATCAAGAAGCGATAAACGATAAAGCAGAAGGTTATGCCAAGATCATCAAAATGGTTGAGGGTCACGTTGCTACCCACAAGGAAGAGATTAAGAGATTACAAGGAAATGTTCAGTCATTCGAAAACAACATTAAACGATTGAAAGAAAATGTATTCCAATCCATGAATGATTTAGGCGTGAAGAAGATTGATGGACAACTATTCAAATTTTCGATTCAGAAGAATCCTGCAGCGTTGGAAGTCTTAGATGATTCCGTTATTCCGCAAGGCTATTTCATTCAATCAGCACCAACGCTTGATAAAGCAGCGATTAAAGAAGAATTAAAGCTAGGTCATGAGATACCTGGTGTGCAGCTTACGCAGGGTGAAAGTTTGAGAATTAAATAGGAGGAAATCAAATGAATAAATCAGAATCAATTGCAGAAATAGCAAAAGCGTTATCGGCTTTTCAAGGGGAAGTTAAGCAACC
Source organism: Paenisporosarcina sp. (assembly GCA_041576455.1). Classification (GTDB taxonomy): domain Bacteria; phylum Bacillota; class Bacilli; order Bacillales_A; family Planococcaceae; genus Paenisporosarcina. The sequence continues at coordinate 2,867 of JBFGKX010000139.1, forward strand.
GTTAAAAGATAAAGATAACCCATTCTTTAAATCAAAATACGTCCCACTTGAAAATGTGGTTGAAGCAATCACAGAAATCTCAGCAAAACATGGTTTATCGTTTCTCCAATACCCAGTCAATCAAGAAAGCCGGGTAGGTATCATTACAATCCTGATGCACTCTAGCGGTGAGTTTATCGAAACTGAACCAATATTCGCTACACCAGCCAAACAAGATGCACAGGCAACAGGGAGCGTTATTACTTACTTAAAACGCTATGCCTTATCAGCAGTGTTCGGTATTACATCAGATCAAGACGATGATGGAAATAACGCTACTGGATTAAAGCAACCGTCAAATAATAATTCATACCAAGATAAACCACCTAGTAATGCTAATCCTAACTTGATTTCAGATGCACAAATAAAAATGATTAAAGCGAAATTAAACAACATTGCTAAGAGCAAAGAAACAGACCTTGAATCGGTTTACAAGGGTGCTCAGACAACATTGGGAATTAACAAGTCAACTAAAGAATTAACGAAATCAGAAGCGAGTAAAGTCATTGAATATCTGTCGAATTTGGAGTAGGTGAAATTAATGAGTAACGGCTGGATTAAGTTACATCGTGAATTACTCGAAAAACCTATATGGGAAGCATCAAAGCCTGAACAAAAAGTAATCCTTATTACTCTTCTCGCAATGGCAAATCACAAAGAAAAAGAGTGGGAATTCAAAGGAGAAAAATACAAAGCCGCACCAGGTCAATTCGTCACAAGTTTAGATTCAATTGTCAAAAAAGCAGGCAATGGAATCTCAATTAGGAATGTAAGGACTGCTTTACAAAGATTCGAAAAGTTTGATTTTTTGACAAGCGAAACGACAAACAAAAACAGGCTTATAACCATTGTCAATTGGGAGCTTTACCAAAGTAAAGATGACTTACTGACAAGCAAACCGACAAGCGACCGACAAGCAACTGACAAGCAACTGACAACTAACAAGAATGTAAGAACTAAAGAAGATAAAACCATTGTCCATCAAGATGAACTTTTCGATGCCTGGTGGAAACTTTACGACAACAAAACTGGCAAGGTGAAATGTGAAACAAAATACAAATCACTTTTGAAAAAGTATTCACACGAAACAATGATCGCTGGTACAGAGAAATATCTTAACTACCGAAAAGGGTTAGTGGCAAGAAATGAATTTCTTCCACAACAAAAGAATCCACTTACTTTCTTAAATGGTGAACATTTCAATGATGAGTACGGACAAGCATCTGCTCAATCGGAGAAGCCTATTTATAAAACATTGATAGTTGATTACTCAAGGGGGGAAGATTAAGTGTTTGCAGAAGAAGCCGTTTTAGGAACGATGTTGAAAGAACCCCATTTGATTGCAGACTCAGGGTTAAAAGTCGAACATCTGCAAATGGCCGAAAACCGAAACATCTTAGCAACCATGTTGAAGTTACTGGCCAATGGTCATCAGGTCGATATGATTACACTTCTCACTCAAGGGAATCCCGAAGATTTTGGCGGTGCAGGGAAATTAAATCGAATCATCAACCTTGCAAACGAATTGAAGTTTGATAGCTATGTAGATTTAGTTACTGAAGCATGGCGAAATCGTGAAAAACATCGACTACTCAACATTGCTGAATCAGAAGATTGGACCATAGAAAAAATATCAAGTGAATTAGATGGTCTGACAGACAACAAAGTAAACGACCATAGCAACATTAATGATTTAGTCATGACGGTTGTAGAAGATCCCTGGATAAAGAAAGAACGGAAGAAGGGTGTAATTACAGGCTTACCTGATTTACAACAAGCTACTAATGGATGGCAAAATGGCGAGTTGATTATTGTTGCGGCTAGACCATCAATGGGTAAATCAGATGTCATGCTGCACTTTGCTAAACAAGCTGGATGGAGTGGGTGCTTACCAATCATCTTCTCACTTGAAATGAACAGAGAACTATTAAGAGATCGTTTAATTGCTGCGGTAGGGAATTACAACAGGTCAAAAATGCGAGATGTGCATTCACAACTTACAGATGCCCAAAAGAATATGTGGCCAGCTAATTTAACCAAGGTAATGGAAACGAATATCGAGATGTTTGACGATAGCGGCCAAAGTGTAGCAGAGATGAGAATGAAAACTAGGAAACTTGTTAAACAGACTCCTGATAAGCAACCCATTATTTTCATTGATTACCTAACCTTGATTAAACCAACAAGTGAGCATCGAGGAAACGCACACCAACAAACTGGAGAGATTACAAAAGCACTAAAGGCGTTAGCGAAAGAATTTAATTGTCCAGTCATTACGTTGGCTCAACTATCTCGAAACGTTGAAAAACGAGAAGACAAACGACCGATGATGTCTGACTTACGAGAATCAGGATCCATTGAAGAAGATGCGGATGTAATTATGTTCTTGTATCGAGATTCTTATTACTCGAAGAAAGATGAAGACAAAACACTTGAAATGATTATTGCTAAAAATCGTAACGGAGAAACAGGAACAATCAATACCATCTACAACAAATTTACTGGAGTGATTACATGACCGTAAATGAGTTGATGTATGACGCTTTGAAATACGATGAAACCTTACTGGCCTATTCATTGTTTTGGTCGATTAAGAAGGGATTATGCAAGGCTCACGATCATGTAAATAAGTTTGATATGGGAATTGTGAATCAAAAAGAAGTATATGAGTTGATGGAACAAAACCCTTTAGGGATTAAAAAAATGAACTTGTATTCCATGCCAACTTTTCCAAATCAACATTTAATCGTGTTTGCTGAAAGTGAAGCATCTGCAAGAGGTCATTATTTATCCGAAGTGGGTATCTTGCCAAGGTTGATTCACGATATGAATGACAAACTCGATACAACCTTTTGGTTCGGTGAAGAGCAAGGATATAAAACACTTCGAACTGTAAGAGATGAAACACTTATGTTTCCATCAACAGTTATGGAGTATGACAAAACCACACAAAAATGGAGGAATTGAAATGATAAACAGAGTCGTATTAGTAGGAAGGTTAACAAAGGATCCTGAGCTTCGTTATACACCAAGTGGAGTTGCGGTAACTAAGTTCACATTAGCGGTCAATCAGAATTTTAAAACTGACGGTGAACAAAAAGCAGACTTCATTAACTGCACAGTTTGGAGAAAACCAGCGGAAAACGCAGCTAACTTCTTGAAAAAAGGTTCATTAGCTGGAGTTGAAGGACGAATTCAAACAGGTAGCTACGAAGGAACGGATGGTAAACGAGTGTACACAACTGAGGTTGTCGCTGATTCAGTACAATTTTTAGAGCCGAAAAGTAACTCGAACAATGAATCTAGTAATCAATCATTTACACCCCAAGAAAGCAATTACACACGAGTAGACGAAGATCCATTCTCTAGTGGTTCTGGACCTATTGAAATCTCAGATGAGGACCTTCCCTTCTGATGACGAAATCAAAATACGGAAATAAAAAAGTAACTGTTGACGGGCATGTATTCGACTCAGCCATTGAAGCGAGATATTACGAACAGGTGAAATGGTTAAAGGCTACTAGGGAAATCAAATCCTTTAGCCTTCAACCTAGATACTTGCTGCAAGATAGTTTTAGAAAAGGTACAACCTTACATCGAAAGATTGACTATGTAGC
>JBFGKX010000140.1:0-6461 GCA_041576455.1 Paenisporosarcina sp.
ATGGAGGATTAGCTCAGCTGGGAGAGCATCTGCCTTACAAGCAGAGGGTCGGCGGTTCGAGCCCGTCATCCTCCACCATATTTTACCCTTGGAGGGGTAGTGAAGTGGCTAAACACGACGGACTGTAAATCCGTTCCTTCGGGTTCGGCGGTTCGAATCCGCCCCCCTCCACCATTTCTATTATTTGCTTGTTGGGGTATAGCCAAGCGGTAAGGCAACGGATTTTGATTCCGTCACGCCCTGGTTCGAATCCAGGTTCCCCAGCCATTCATTTTAACGAGCCATTAGCTCAGTTGGTAGAGCATCTGACTTTTAATCAGAGGGTCGTAGGTTCGAATCCTACATGGCTCATTTTTTTAAAAACTTTTAGTTTAGGGGCCTTAGCTCAGCTGGGAGAGCGCCTGCCTTGCACGCAGGAGGTCAGCGGTTCGATCCCGCTAGGCTCCATAATATAATTTAAAAACACTTGGAATGCATGACATTCTAAGTGTTTTTTTTGTTTCCCCAAAATAATAAGAAAACATGTATTCAAAAACTATTTTTCAGAGCAGCTAGTTTTTTTGCGAGAATGTGAATGGCGAACAAGTGGAGAACTTGTGGATAATCTCATTACGAATACAAACCTCGAAGAGTTGTCCACACTTTTATAAACAAGTATGAAAGATCCGGTATGCTTATTGGTGATGTTAGGGAGGGCTCTCCAAAACATATTCACACATCACCACATAATTTGCCAATTAAATAAAAGTCATGGACGTGTTGAAAGAAGCAGTATTGGCTTACAGAACCCCTACATTCCTGGAAAAATCAGTGTATGAGCAACCTGTCTTTCTAACTGCTGAACTTCCTATATTGGCCATCACCTATTTACGAAAGCAATAAGGGCTGAAGTCAATGTTTTCTGACGAAAAACTTGGGCATACACCTAATTTCTTATACTTATTAACAGGGATATCCCCATCATCTGAACAAGTCGAATCACTAGAAACTTATTTGTATTGTTAACAATGGAGCAAGCGAAGGACAAAGCGAATTTCAGACCACAATTAGATTTTTTAGGTAAAAATTTTGTATGATTAGAAGAAAGAGTTTGTGAGGTAAATAAGATGCTTATGAAATTAGTGCATGATGATGTGACACTTAGACCATTAATTGAATCCGATATCCAAACGTTATGGGAAATAACTTCAACTGATACGTTCTTGCATATGCTTAATCAAATTCAAACGATTGAAGAGTTTAGGGGATGGATGACTTCTGGAATTGAACAAATGCACTCGTCAAATGCAACATTGGTTTTCGTAGTTTTAAATACTCAAACCTTGGAAATAATGGGTTCAACAAGAATTTATTTGATGGATTATCTCAATAAAACTTGTGAAATAGGAGCTACTTTTTATGGGAGTCAGTTTCAACGAACCCACGTGAACACAACGGCTAAGTTACTTTTACTTACTTACGCTTTTGAAACACTTGGCATGATTCGTGTTCAATTTAAAACGGATGTGAAAAATGTTCAATCCCAACGAGCAATTGAGCGGCTGGGTGCCATTAAAGAAGGTGTTTTACGAAATGAACGAATTCGTTCAACAGGCGTTCCTAGACATGCGATTATCTATTCCATTATTCAATCAGAATGGCAAAAAATTAACATAGAGTTAAAATCTAAATTGAATAATTATTCAGTTTAATGTCAAGTTGAGCCAAACTACTTTCTTGATTTACAATAGAATGAAGTAAATGAGGAGGTATAAAATAATGAATAAATTAAATATATCTTTAATTGGTGTGCCAATGGACCTTGGACAGAATCGTCGTGGTGTCGATATGGGACCAAGCGCTATACGTTATGCGGGAGTGGTAGAGCGTTTAGAAAATTTAGGACATAATGTAACAGACGAAGGTGATATTCAAATCGCTGCTGCTGAGAAGATTGCGCCGACTGATACCAACCTTCGAAATTTAAAAGAAGTAACAGATGCTAGTACAACTCTAGCCAACAAAATTCATGATGTAATGGAAGTTGGACAATTTCCATTAATTTTAGGTGGAGACCATAGTATTGCCATCGGTACTTTAGCTGGATTAGGTGATCGGTATGAAAACTTAGGAGTTATTTGGTACGATGCGCATGCGGATTTAAACACGGGGGATACGTCTCCATCTGGCAACATTCATGGCATGCCTCTTGCCGTTAGTATTGGTTTGGGTCACGACCAATTGGTGAACATTCGAGGCTTTGCCCCAAAAATTAAACCGGAAAACGTCGTTATTATTGGTGCTCGTTCTGTTGATCCTGGTGAACGTGAATTGATTAAAGAAAAAGGAATTAAAGTATTTACGATGCATGAAATTGACAAGCTGGGCATGACGGAAGTCATGAAACAAGCGATGAGCTATTTGAAGGATCGGGAAGTTGAAGGCGTTCATTTATCGCTTGATTTAGATGGCATTGATCCTCTTTATACACCAGGTGTTGGGACGCCAGTACCAGGAGGGATAAGCTATCGAGAAAGTCATTTAGCAATGGAAATGTTGTATTCATCTGAGATGATTACATCAGCTGAATTTGTAGAAGTGAATCCGATTTTAGATGAAAAGAATAAAACAGCAGACGTCGCTGTAGCCCTCATGGGATCCTTATTCGGGGAAAAATTATTATAAGTTATATGTACTGTTGGACCTAGCATTTACTGCGCTAGGTCCAACAGTTTTTTTCTTCAATGATTAAAACAAACTGCTGTTATCTGAAAGACATAAAGAGTTGTAAGTAGTTTGAAATATCCTTTGTTATAATAAAGATGTATTTCAAAAATTGATGAAACTTGTTTAACGAGTCAAACGTATATAGAAGACAACCGCCTGAGCGGAGGGGAAATCACGATGGATGCGTTGGTCAATAAACGAATAAAAGAAGTGTTAAAAGGCGATCGTGAAGCATTCGCTGAGATTGTCGAGCTTTACCAAGATGTATTATATCGTGTTTGTTATCGCATGTTAGGGAACAAATATGAAGCAGAAGAAATTGCGCAAGAGGCATTTGTTCGAGCGTTTATTAACATACATACGTTTGATCCCAACCGAAAGTTTTCAACTTGGTTATATCGGATTGGCACTAACCTATGTATTGATCGTATAAGAAAAAAGAAACCTGATTATTACTTAGATGCAGAGGTTGCAGGCACGGAAGGTTTAAATATGTATTCTCAAATTGCTTCTACAGAAGAGTTACCAGAACAAGAACTATTGAAAATGGAAATGCAGGACCGTGTTCAATATGAAGTTAGTCGATTGCCGGATAAATACAGGACTGTGATTGTCCTAAAGTATATGGAAGATTTACCGCTCCAAGAGATTAGTGAGATTTTAGAAATGCCACTTGGGACTGTGAAAACCCGTATCCATAGAGGTCGTGAGGCGCTCAGAAAACAATTGAGTCATATGTAGGAGGGATTCACGATGAATAAATGTCCAAATCATATTTTTTACTATATGCATGAATATTTAGATGGGGAAATTAGCTTTGAACACACGCGAGAGCTTAAAGCTCATTTAGCTAGTTGTACATCTTGCCAAAATCATTTAGAACAATTAACTAATGCTGAAACATTTGTTCAAAGCGCATCTCAGTTGGTTGCGCCTAAGAACTTTGTAGAAGGCGTGACGGCACGTTTACCAAAAGAGAAGTCTAAAGTTGGTATGAAACGTTGGTTCCATCAACATCCGATGTTGTCAGCAGCAGCCTTATTTATCATATTAATGAGTGCTTCTTTATTTTCAAGCTTTAGTGAAGATGAACAGTTTTCTTTTACAAAACAACCGAATCTCGTGGTTGAAGGAGAGAACGTGATAGTGCCTGAAGGAGAGAAAGTAACTGGAGATATTGTTGTGAAGAACGGGAATCTTCAAATTAAGGGAGAAGTTGATGGCGATGTAACCGTCATTAATGGGACACAATACTTGGCTTCTACAGCCAATGTCACCGGTGAAATCGAGGAAATCAATCAAGTGTTTGATTGGCTTTGGTACAAGATCAAAGCTGGAGTAAAAGACGTGACAATGTTTTTTGATAGTGAACATTCAAAATAAGTTCCCTCCTGAGAATGGTGGGCTCAAGACGATAGACAAACAATCACATGCGTTTACAAGAAAGTGTTGATGTCATTAGCGGAGGATGCGGTTCACGGGCACGTCCTCAGTAAATTAGTCACTGGGAAAACCGTTACTCCTGTTTCTGTTTCTACTTCGGTACGCTCACTTCTCCGCCTCCAAGCCAATCAACAGATTTCACTTCTGTAAGCGTATCTTTTTATTTGTAGGAAGAGGGTCGGCTATTTCTGAAGACTCCTGCGGGGTCTAGCGTTTCGTCCGTGGAAAGCGAAAGAAATAGCCGACCATAATCTTTATCGTTAGTTTGCGAAAATAAGAATCCGTATTTTGATTCTTTTATTTTAATTTATATTCTTTTGTGACCAAGCTGAAGTCTACCTAAGAAAGGTAGGCTTTTACTTTGGACAAAGCAGATTGTATAGGGTTTATGTTATACTATTTTCATATGAAAATGTGATGAAAAGTGGGGGATGCCACATGCCGTTTATTGACCAATTTACAGATTTGACGCCGGTAAACGTGCTCGTGAATATACTTGATGTGTTACTCGTGTGGTTTGTCATTTATAAGATCATCACTTTAATAAAAGGGACGAAAGCAGTCCAATTATTAAAAGGAATCTTTGTAATCATCATTGTTCGAATGCTAACTGAGGTGTTTGGTTTAGACACACTTGGTTGGATGATGGAACAAGTCATTAACTGGGGGTTCCTGGCAATTATTATTATTTTCCAGCCCGAGTTACGACGTGCTCTCGAACAATTAGGACGAGGCAAGTTATTTGCCCGCACGATCCTTCAAGAAGCAGAAGAGCAAAACCGGTTAATCGAAGCCATGACAAAGTCCGTGAGTTACATGGCTAAACGACGTATTGGTGCGTTAATTTCAATTGAACGAGAAACAGGATTGAGTGAGTATATTGAAACCGGAATTCAAATGAACTCTGAGATTACATCGGAATTATTAATTAATATTTTCATCCCGAACACACCACTTCATGATGGAGCGGTCATTATGCAGAAACATAAAATTGCCGCAGCAGCCTGTTATTTACCGTTATCTGAAAGCCCATTCATCTCTAAAGAACTTGGAACGCGTCATCGCGCAGCCTTAGGGATTAGTGAAGTGACGGATGCAATCACGATAATAGTATCTGAAGAAACGGGTGCAGTTAGTTTAACTTCTAACGGAGACCTTCACCGAAATCTGTCAATCGAAGAATTTGAAACTCGCTTACGTAAAGTGTGGTTTGGACCAGAGCCAGAACTTGTGAGCACTTCGAAATGGACATGGAGGGGGAAAAAGAATGGATAAAATGATGGATAGCCCTTGGTTTTTAAGAATCACGGCGCTGTTGCTCGCCATGCTTTTGTTCTTCACCATCAAAACTGATGAAGAAAACTTAAATGCAGCAACCAATGGAAGTATGACGGATGTCATTCGTGATATTCAAATCGAAGTGTATTATGATGATGATAATTTAGTGGTAACAGGGGTTCCTGAAACGGTCGATATGACGATTGAAGGGCCATCTTCCATTGTGCAAACCGCGAAACAGTTGCAAGATTTTAAGGTATTTGTAGATTTGCGACAGTTGAATATTGGAGAGCATGATGTCATGCTACAAGTGGAAAATGTCTCTGACAAACTACAAGTTCGCTTAGACCCAGCATATATCGAGGTCAACATTGAAGAAAAAATTACTCGAGAACTACGTGTAGATCCAGAATTTAATGAACGCTTACTTGCTGAAAACTATATTGTAACCGGCATGAAAGCCGATCCTGATCGAATTCAAATAACAGGTGCTAAAAGCGTGGTTGAAAGTATTAGTTTTGTGAAAGCGACAGTTGTTGGAGATGACGGAATCGACAAAACATTTACACAAGCGGCTAGTGTAAAAGTTCTGGATAAAGAATTATCCAAATTGAATGTTACCATTGAGCCTGAACAAATTAATGTAACGGTAGAGATTGAAGAATATAGCAAAGAAGTACCAATTACTTTACGACAGATTGGTTCACCTAAAGACGGTGTGACGATCAATGAATTAACTACAGAAATTGTGAATGTGCGTACCTTCGGAAATAAATTAGCAATCGATGCTTTAAAACAAATTGTGGTAGATGTGGACGTCAGCGATCTTGAAAGTTCTAAACAATTCAAGGTGAAAATTCCACAAGTAAAAGGTGTTTCTCGCTTCGCCATTTCTCAGATTGAGGTGAAAGCGGATGTTTCAGCAGCTCCTAATGAAGGAGCTACACCTGAAGAATCCGCTCAAATTGAACGACAAAATGAAGAGAAAAATGTATCTGTTCGAAACTTTGAGGATGTACATGTAGAGGTCAGAG
>JBFGKX010000141.1:0-6428 GCA_041576455.1 Paenisporosarcina sp.
CGAGTGGGTTATAGCTTACCCGAACTAGATATTCCAACTGTAGATTTATCATCTTTGTTACCTGATGGTTTGTTACGTGATGAACCTGCAGAGCTTCCAGAAGTTTCAGAATTAGATATCATGCGTCATTACACGGCACTTTCAAAACGAAATCATGGCGTAGATTCAGGATTTTATCCATTAGGGTCTTGTACCATGAAATACAATCCAAAAATCAATGAGTCTGTTGCGAGATTCCCAGGATTTGCAAATATCCATCCACTTCAAGATGAAGAAACCGTTCAAGGTGCAATGGAATTGATGTACGATTTGCAAGAACATTTAATTGAAATTACGGGCATGGATGATTTAACACTTCAGCCAGCTGCAGGAGCTCATGGAGAATGGACCGCTCTAATGATGATTCGTGCGTTTCATGAAGCAAATGGAGACACACACCGTACGAAAGTCATTGTGCCTGACTCTGCTCATGGAACAAACCCTGCATCAGCAACAGTTGCAGGATTTGATACAATTACCGTGAAATCGGATGAAAACGGCTTAGTTGATTTAGAAGATTTAAAACGTGTGGTTGGAGATGATACAGCTGCATTAATGTTGACTAACCCTAACACACTAGGATTATTTGAAGAAAATATTCTTGAAATGGCTGCTATTATTCATGGAGTTGGCGGGAAACTTTATTATGATGGAGCCAACCTTAATGCGGTCATGTCAAAAGCGCGGCCAGGAGATATGGGCTTTGACTGTGTACATTTAAACTTGCATAAAACGTTCACAGGTCCCCATGGTGGCGGTGGCCCAGGTTCGGGTCCAGTTGGCGTGAAAAAAGACTTAATTCCATTCTTACCTAAACCAGTACTGGTGAAAACGGAAGAAGGATATCACTTTGATTACGATCGTCCTCAATCGATAGGCCGAGTGAAGCCTTTTTATGGAAACTTCGGCATTAATGTTCGAGCGTACACTTACATTCGTTCAATGGGGCCAGATGGATTAAAGGCTGTAACGGAATATGCCGTACTAAATGCTAACTATATGATGCGTCGCTTGCAACCATATTTTGACTTGCCTTATGATCGTCACTGCAAGCACGAATTCGTATTAAGTGGTCGTCGTCAAAAGAAGCTGGGTGTTCGTACTCTAGATATGGCAAAACGTTTACTTGACTTTGGCTATCATCCACCAACGATATACTTCCCGTTAAATGTTGAAGAGGGCATGATGATCGAACCAACTGAAACAGAATCGAAGGAAACACTTGATGCATTTATTGATGCGATGATTCAAATTGCAAAAGAAGTTGAAGAAACGCCAGAAATTGTTCAGCAAGCCCCTCATACTACAGTTATCAAACGCTTAGATGAGACAAAAGCTGCACGTACGCCAGTATTACGCTATAAAAAAGTGTAAATAGAAAGAATCTTAGATTAGTAATCGGGGATCTTCTAAAGTGCAAAAACTTAAAACATAACGAATCAGGACTGCCAATTCTCAATTGAATTGGCAGTCCTTTATTTGTAGATTCAGTAACTTCTTATTCTATTATCACTATTTTAACGATGTTGTATAGGACCATTGCTACAAATTAAACTATGGATCGCCGTTGGATTTAGGATTACTTTAAAAAGATTGAAGAAGCGGATAGAACAAGTATGTTAGTTAAAAATTGTGCACTTTTCTTGCTGATGTTAAGTAAGAAAGTCGATGAGGATGCTTACATTGTGTAGAGTTCTTGATAAGGATTGATAAGGCAACTATGTAATAGAAAATCAACTGAAGTAGTAAAAATTTGTAATCTTATGAATGACAAGGTGAAAGGTTAGGATATTATTGAACATCCTATGGGGAGTTAGAAAATGTATAAAATTGATTTTTAGTGTTAAAAGGTAATTTTGGAATGCTCAATGATCCATTGCTAATAGAACTAGTTTAAGTTGAACTATACTCGTATAAACTGTTTGAAAAAATTCGAATCAGGGTTGGGGGGCTGATGAAACGTTACTACAAGAAAACGAACCGTTAAATGCATTATTAATTAGTATCATTCTTTAATGATGGTGTTTGAGTTGTTTAATCACTTTAAAACTTGTTGAGAGTTTTAAGCTCTCAAACTGGATACTAACAAATAGAATATAATTGGGAAATTTACTCAGGCATCTTTGAAGATAAAAAAAGTCCTTCCGAAAGGAAGAACTCTAAGGAATTTATTTGCTTTTAATTTTACCTGTCCATTGACGGAATCCGCCTTGTAACTGATAAATTTGCGTATAGCCTTTTTTCTTTAAAAACAAAGCTGTTCGAGAACTTCTTGCACTGTTTTGGCAATATAAGTAAACAGGCTTGTCTGATCGTATTTCTTTATAGCGTTGACGCAATTGAGAAGATGGAATATTGCGAGCTCCTAGTATATGTCCACCATCAAACTCTTTTGGTTCACGGACATCAACGAGTTGAGCTTTTCGATACCCCTCAATGAATTGTTCTTGTGTTAAACCTGAAACGGCTTTTTTTAATCGGATTGAAGAAATTAAAAAATAGACTAACAGACCGAATAAACCGGCAGCGATATAGTATAAAAATTCCACGACAACTTTCCCCTTTCTCTCTATGTTCTTATTATAAAAGAAACAGTAGCCACAATACAATCGGTTTGTTAATATGATAAGCATTGTGAGGAGGAAATTACATGTCAAACCCATCTTGGTATTTTATTAATTCTGGCCCTTGTAGCCCTTCTTTTAATATGGCTCTCGATGAAGCATTGCTCGATTGGCATAGTAAAGGGCTTATCCCTCCAGTTGTTCGATTTTATGGTTGGAACCCAGCCACTCTATCAATTGGCTATTTCCAAAATGTCGAGAAAGAAATTAATATGGAACAAGTTAAAACTCATAACTTGGGTTTTGTTCGACGTCCTACAGGCGGTCGAGGCGTATTACATGAACACGAGTTAACTTATAGCATCATCGTCAGTGAGCAATACCCAAATATGCCTGCAACAGTAACAGAAGCATATCGCGTGTTAAGTGAAGGATTATTAATCGGTTTTCAAAAGCTTGGACTCGATGCTTATTTTTCGGTTCCTGATACAGAAGAAGAAAAGACTGATTTAAAAAAACCGAAGAGCGCAGTTTGCTTTGATGCTCCTTCTTGGTATGAATTAGTAGTGGAAGGTAAAAAAGTAGCGGGAAGTGCACAAACTCGACAAAAGGGAGTTATTTTACAACACGGGGCAATCTTATTAGATCTAAATGAAGAGAAACTAGTCTCATTATTTCATTATCCATCTGAGGAAGTGAAAGCACGCGTTCTCAAGGGACTACCTGAAAAGGCAGTCGCCATAAATCGATTGAGAGAAAATCCCGCAACAATCGAAGAATGTGTTGAAGCATTCAAATTCGGATTCGAACAGGGACTAGATATAGAGTTTATACCTTATACGCTTTCAAAAGAGCAATTAGATTATGTGAAATCATTAGAAGATACTCGATATGCCAATAATGCCTGGACTTATCGAAAATAGAGGTACATTAGAACTATTTTTTATAAAAAAATAGATATTTTTACCTATAGACGTTGCGTGTGTATGTTTGAACATACACACGCTTTATTTGATTTAAATATCAATATATAGTACTCTATTCACTATACAAGACACTACATATAGTATTTCATGACTTAGTGAAGGAGGAAATATATAATGGTTATATTTTCAGAGAGATTAGTAGGAAAATTGAATATTGATTCATTAAATCAAGATATCAAAGCGTTCCCTCAAGTACATCCAATAACAAAAGATATGAAAATTACTCACAAAGGTGTTTCCAGACTAGTAATGATTGACCGTTATTCATTTAAGGATCAGAAAAAAGAAACCTTAAAAGAAGGAGATTTCGTTGTTTTAACGGTGAAAGAAGACCCTAAATTTCCAGCTCGTGGCCTAGGTAACATTGTTTCGATAGACCGAACTACTAACAAAGCTCGGGTTCTAATTGAAGAGGATTACCGAAGTGCGATAGATGATTCGATGGAACAAAAAACTGGAATTGTCGATCGCTCGTTACATGTAATTGAAAAGCCATTAGAAGTATTTTATGAACAAATTGCAAAGAGAAACGCTACCGGCTTAGCTTCAGTTGAAACATCGGAAGTAAAGAAGCGTGAATGGTTTAATAAGTTTTATGAACAATTAGTACAGTTAAAATTTATACCTGCTGGACGTGTTTTGTATGGGGCAGGGGCTGACACAGATGTCACGTATTTTAATTGTTATGTAATGCCATTTGTTCCCGATTCTCGGGAAGGAATTTCTGATCATCGTAAACAAGTAATGGAAATTATGAGTCGTGGTGGAGGAGTTGGAACGAACGGCTCAACGTTAAGACCACGAAATACTTTAGCAAGAGGTGTTAATGGGAAATCTTCTGGCTCCGTTTCTTGGTTAGATGATATAGCGAAATTAACTCATTTGGTTGAGCAGGGGGGTTCGCGCAGGGGAGCTCAAATGATAATGTTAGCGGACTGGCATCCTGACATTGCGGAATTTATTATTTCGAAAATGCAAAATCCAAGAATCCTTCGATTCTTGATCGAAAATACAAGTGACGAAACGATAAAGCAATTAGCGAAAGATAAACTTAAATTCAAAGCTTTAACTCAACAAGAAGAAGCGATGTATCAAGGGATTGTCAATTATAAGACGATATCGGGGTTAGGTGGATTTAATGAAGCAATTATTCGAGATGCAGAATCCAAACTTAATGATGGAGGAACTTTCAGTGTCAACAACTCAGAGTTCTTAACAGGTGCGAATATCTCAGTGACATTAACCGACGATTTTATGAAAGCTGTAGAAGAAGACGGAGACTATGCACTTAGATTCCCAGCGGTTGAAAATTATACGGCGCAAGAAATGGAAGATTACAATAATAATTGGCATAAAATTGGCGATGTGCGAGAGTGGGAAAGGCAAGGTTATTCAGTTCGAACATATCGTACAGTGAAAGCGAAGGATTTATGGAATTTGATTAATATTTGTGCGACATATTCTGCGGAGCCAGGAATTTTCTATATCGACAATGCCAATGACATGACTAATGCAAAAGCTTATGGACAACAAGTAGTGGCTACGAATCCATGCGGTGAACAACCTTTAGCGCCATATTCAGTATGTAATTTGGCGGCTGTTAATTTAGCTCAATTTGCTCAAAAAGAAACAAAAACAGTAGATTTTGAAAGTTTGAAAGAGACGGTACGTGTAGGTGTTCGTATGCAAGATAACGTCATAGACGCGACTCCTTATTTCTTAGAAGAAAATAAAGTACAAGCTTTAGGGGAACGACGTGTAGGGCTAGGTGTAATGGGATTAGCGGACCTCCTAATCTACTGTGAAAAAGAGTATGGCTCTCCCGAGGGCAATGTTTTAGTCGATCAAATCTTTGAAACGATTGCTGTGACTGCCTATGAAACATCAGTTGAATTAGCTTCTGAACGTGGAAGTTTTCCTTTTTTACAAGGTGAAACTGAAGTAGAAACTAATCGCTTGCGTGAAGCCTTCACTAATACAGGCTTCATGAAAAAAATGCCAGAACACATCCGTAAATCAATTCTTGAAAACGGAATTAGAAACTCTCATTTATTAACGGTTGCGCCAACTGGTTCTACTGGAACTTTAGTAGGGGTTAGTACAGGTTTAGAACCTTATTTCTCATTTACGTACTATCGCAGCGGTCGTTTAGGTAAATTTATAGAAGTGAAGGCAGACATTGTGCAAGAATACTTGCACAATCATATAAATGCAGATGAAGAAAATTTGCCAGAGTGGTTTGTTGCATCGATGGAATTAGCGCCTGAGGCTCATGCAGATGTGCAATGTATAATCCAACGCTGGATTGATAGTTCAATTTCTAAAACTGTGAATGCGCCGCGTGGGTATACGGTAGAGCAAGTTCAGGGCGTTTATGAACGACTTTATCGTGGCGGTGCAAAAGGTGGAACCGTGTACGTAGATGGTAGTAGAGATGCACAAGTATTAACATTAAAAGCCGAAGAAAATGTGATGGATGACCACCATGTAGAAGAAGTAATAAAAAAACGTCCAGTAGTGTTAATCGACACGATTCAAGCATTACGTTCTACCAATGTAACAATAGGTTCTGAAGTAGGAAATACATGTCCAGTTTGTCGTCAAGGAACCGTTAAAGAAATGGGAGGGTGCAATACTTGTGCTAATTGCGGTGCACAATTAAAATGTGGTTTATAAACGTAATTAATTTACAAAAAACGAGGCTGGGACATAATTAGTTTCAGTTTACGCAAAAAGAGAAATTGCACAGCGCAATTTCTCTTTTTGCGTTTTATTTCAGGGATGATTTGATGTTCAAGTAACTCGTCGTATAGTTTATTCGATTTTCTATGAGGGTAGC
>JBFGKX010000142.1:0-6319 GCA_041576455.1 Paenisporosarcina sp.
AATTGACCAGTCGCCAATTGGAAGCGAAGGTTGAAAAGCTCTTCTTTCAGTGATTTCACTTTTTGTTCGATTTCTGCAGTGGTAAGGTCACGGAGTTCATTAGCTTTCATTAGATTCACCACCAATTTCTTCACGTTTTACGATTTTACATTTCACAGGAAGCTTATGTGATGCAAGTCGAAGTGCTTCGCGTGCTACCTCTTCAGAGACACCAGCGATTTCGAACATGATCTTTCCTGGTTTAACTACCGCTACCCAACCTTCAGGAGAACCTTTACCGGAACCCATTCGAACCTCAAGAGGCTTTTTCGTATAAGGTTTATGTGGGAAAATTTTAATCCAAACTTTACCGCCACGTTTCATGTAACGTGTCATTGCAATACGAGAAGATTCGATTTGACGGTTAGTAATCCAGCTAGCTTCAACAGCTTGTAAGCCAAATTCACCAAAAGTGATTTCTTTACCGCCTTTTGCTTCTCCGCGCATTTTTCCGCGGTGTTCGCGACGATATTTAACGCGTTTAGGCATTAACATATTATTTGCCTCCTTCCTCAGAGTTCTTCTTAACTGGAAGGACTTCACCACGATAGATCCAAACTTTAACACCAAGCTTACCGTAAGTTGTGTCAGCTTCAGCGTGTGCATAATCAATGTCAGCACGTAAAGTATGAAGTGGTACAGTTCCTTCACTGTAGTGTTCAGCACGCGCAATGTCAGCGCCGCCTAGACGTCCAGATACTTGAGTTTTAATTCCTTTAGCGCCTGCACGCATAGTGCGTTGTAGTGATTGTTTTTGTGCACGACGGAAAGATACACGGTTTTCTAATTGACGCGCAATATTTTCAGCAACTAATTTTGCGTCTAGATCCGCACGTTTAATTTCAACGATGTTGATGTGTACACGCTTGCCAGTAATAGCATTAAGGTTTTTACGAAGTGCTTCGACTTCAGTACCACCCTTACCAATAACCATACCTGGTTTCGCAGTGTGAATTGTTACATTAACACGGTTTGCAGCGCGCTCAATTTCAACTTTAGAAACAGATGCTTCTTTCAAACGTGTTTCAATGTAGCTACGAATTTTTAAATCTTCGTGAAGTAGAGTTGCATAGTCTTTTTCAGCGTACCATTTAGACTCCCAATCACGAATAATGCCTATACGCAATCCTATTGGATGTACTTTTTGACCCACGAATTATCCCTCCTTCTTCTCAGATACCACGATTGTAATGTGGCTTGTGCGTTTGTTAATCGCGCTTGCACGCCCCATTGCACGTGGACGGAAACGTTTTAATGTTGGACCTTCGTCAACAAAAACTTCAGAAATAACTAGTTTATTAACATCTAAATCATAGTTGTGCTCAGCGTTTGCAACCGCAGATTTCAACACCTTTTCAACTACAGGTGATGCCGCCTTAGGTGTAAGGCGCAAAATCGCAACTGCTTCACCGATTTGCTTGCCTCGGATTAAATCAACGACTAATCGTACTTTACGAGGGGCAATACGCACTGTTTTAGCAATAGCTTTAGCTTGCATCAGGATATCCTCCTCTCAATTAGCGTCTTGTTTTCTTATCGTCATTGCCATGGCCTTTATATGCACGTGTTGGTGCGAATTCGCCCAATTTGTGCCCTACCATATCTTCAGTCACATATACAGGTACGTGTTTGCGTCCATCATATACTGCGATCGTTAATCCGATAAAAGTCGGGAAAATTGTTGAACGGCGAGACCAAGTTTTGATCACTTGTTTTTTCTCAGATTCCTTTTGTGCGTCAACCTTCTTCATAAGATGGTCATCAACAAAAGGTCCTTTTTTCAAGCTACGACCCATTTTGGAACCTCCCTCAGTGATCTCGCTACGGCTCTCTGTTCGAACCGCAGTAGAATCACATTATTTTTTACGACGACGAATGATAAATTTGTCGGACTTGTTTTTCTTCTTACGTGTTTTGTAACCAAGAGTTGGTTTACCCCAAGGAGACATTGGTGATTTACGTCCAATTGGAGAACGTCCTTCACCACCACCGTGTGGGTGATCGTTCGGGTTCATTACAGATCCACGAACAGTTGGGCGCTTACCTAACCAACGATTACGACCCGCTTTACCGATGTTAATTAATTCGTGTTGTTCATTACCAACTTGACCAATTGTAGCACGGCAAGTTCCCAAGATCATGCGAACTTCACCAGATTGAAGACGAATAATTACGTACTTATCTTCTTTACCAAGTACTTGCGCAGAAGTACCAGCAGAACGTACTAATTGTCCACCTTTACCAGGCTTCATTTCGATGTTATGGATTGTAGAACCCATAGGGATGTTTTGCAATGGTAATGCGTTACCCACTTTAATATCAGCTTCAGGACCTGACATGATAGTCATGCCAACTTCTAAGCCTTTCGGTGCTAAGATGTAACGTTTTTCACCATCTACGTAGTTAATCAATGCGATATTCGCAGAGCGGTTTGGATCATACTCAATAGTAGCAACGCGTCCTGGAATGCCATCTTTAAATCGTTTGAAATCGATGACACGATATTGACGCTTATGGCCGCCACCATGATGACGAACAGTTAACTTACCTTGGTTATTACGGCCACCTTTACGTTTGACGGGCTCAAGCAATGATTTCTCAGGCTTGTTTGTCGTGATTTCAGCGAAATCAGAAGCTGTCATGTTACGTCGACCGTTGGAGGTAGGTTTGTACTTTTTAATCGCCATGTTTATTCCCTCCTTCTTGTTAGTTCAATTTGTATCCTGTATGGATTAAACCTCGAATAATTCGATGTCTTTGCTATCAGCAGTTAACTTAACAATTGCTTTGCGGCGCTTGTTAGTGTATCCACCAAATTTACCAACGCGTTTGAATTTGCCTTTGTAGTTCATGATGTTAACTTTCTCAACATCTACACCAAAGATTTCTTCGATAGCGTGTTTAACTTGAGTTTTGTTGGCGCGAGTGTCCACTAAGAAAGTGTACTTTTTCTCTTCCATGATTTCAGAAGAACGCTCGGTAATGACCGGACGTTTAATAATATCACGTGCTTCCATTATCCAAGCACCTCCTCGATTTTTTCTACTGCAGCTTTTGTCACAACAATTTTGTCGTGTCCAAGCAAGTCAAGAACATTAATGCCTGTTGCTGATACTACTGATACTCCTGGGATGTTACGAGCAGATAATGCTACGTTTTCATCAAGTTCAGCTGTAACGAACAAAGCTTTTTTCTCGATTGAAAGGTCTTTCAACACTTTCAAGAAATCTTTTGTTTTTGGTGCGTCGAACGCTAAACTTTCAAGAACTACGAAGTTCTCTTCTAACACTTTCGCAGAAAGAGCTGAGCGAAGAGCTAAGCGACGAACTTTTTTCGGTAATTTGTAGCTGTAGCTACGTGGAACTGGACCGAAAACAACACCACCACCACGCCATTGTGGAGAGCGAATCGAACCTTGACGAGCACGACCTGTTCCTTTTTGTTTCCATGGCTTACGACCACCACCAGCAACTTCAGAACGGTTTTTAACTTTATGATTACCTTGACGTAGTGAAGCACGTTGTGAAAGCACTGCATCAAATAATACATTGTTATTTGGAACGATTCCGAAAATCGCATCGTTTAATTCGATTTCACCAACAGATGAACCTGTTTGGTTAAGTAAAGATACCTTTGGCATTCCTGTTTCCTCCTTCCTCTATTAAATTAGTTAGCTTTGATAGCAGTTTTCACTACTACTAATGCTTTACGAGAACCAGGAACATTACCTTTAACAAGTAGCAAGTTACGATCAGCATCAACTTTTACGATTTCTAAGTTTTGGATCGTTACCATAGTGCCACCCATTTGACCAGGTAATTTCTTTTGTTTGAATACGCGGTTCGGAGCAACAGGCCCCATTGAACCAGGACGACGGTGGTAACGAGATCCGTGGGCCATAGGTCCGCGAGATTGTCCGTGGCGTTTAATAACACCTTGGAAACCTTTACCTTTAGTCACACCTGATACGTCGATTACATCGCCTTCTGCGAAACTTTCAACTTTGACTTCTTGACCAACTTCGTACTCACCAATATTCAACCCGCGGAATTCACGGATGAAGCGCTTAGGGTTTGTGCTTGCTTTTGCTACGTGTCCTTTTGCCGGTTTGTTAGAAAGCTTTTCACGCTTATCTTCAAAACCTAATTGGATTGCCTCGTAGCCGTCTGTTTCAACTGTTTTCTTTTGAAGCACTACGTTTGGAGAAGCTTCAATTACAGTCACAGGGATTAAATCACCGTTTTCAGCAAAAACTTGCGTCATACCGATTTTTCTACCTAAGATTCCTTTGGTCATTTGTCACACCTCCTACAGTAATTGTTTGTTTGTTTCTATTTGTTGTTTACCATTAAAGTTTGATTTCAATATCAACGCCAGATGGTAAGTCAAGCTTCATTAACGCATCAACAGTTTGTGGTGTTGGGTTAACGATATCGATCAGACGTTTATGCGTACGCATTTCGAATTGTTCACGAGAATCTTTGTACTTGTGAACCGCACGAAGAATTGTGTACACAGACTTCTCAGTTGGAAGTGGAATCGGACCTGATACACTTGCACCTGAACGCTTTGCAGTTTCCACAATTTTTTCAGCAGACTGATCAAGAATTCGGTGATCATACGCTTTCAAACGGATACGAATTTTTTGTTTTGCCATAATTTTCCCTCCTTTTCGCCTATTTACTAGACATTCTCAACGAAAATTTTCCAACATCCCGCCATGGCAAAGCGGCCGGGTGTGTCGGTAACCTCTCGTATCATCGCAGTCAAAGACCAACATTCAACATTATACATAAAGAAAAAGAATTCCGCAAGTGTTTTAACGAAATTCTTTTCCGTGCTTATTCATTGTATGATGAAATGTATTTTCTTTCAATACCTAGAGGAATAGTCCGAACATTAAGTTCTTACTTTATAACACCATTATCGCAATCCAACCGAAGACGATTAAAGGAATATTATAATGAATAAACGTTGGAACAACTGTATCCCAAATGTGATTGTGTTGTCCGTCTACATTTAATCCTGCGGTTGGCCCAAGTGTACTATCTGATGCAGGAGAACCAGCATCTCCTAGCGCACCCGCAGTTCCTATTAAAGCAATGATGGCAAGTGGACTAAAACCAAATGCAACTGCCAATGGTACGAAAATAGAAGCAATGATTGGAATGGTTGCAAATGAAGAACCAATTCCCATGGTTATTAACAAACCGATAATTAACATGAACATCGCAGCAAGCGCTTTGTTTCCTTGTAATAGAGAAGACGCACTCTCAACAAGTGATTCAATATCGCCCGTAGCTTGAATGACAGATGCAAATCCGTTTGCCGTAATCATCACAAACCCAATGAATGCCATCAAACGCATTCCTTCAGTTAACAGAAGATCTGCCTCTTTCCATTTAAGTGCTCCAGTCATATACAGTGTTAAAATACCAGCAAGCGCTCCAATAATCATAGAACCCGTTTGAATTTGAGCGATAAGTGAAAGAATCAGTGCAAGTATCGTGAAAATCACATCTTTATTCTTAACTTCTATTCGTTGAGTTTGTTCGATCGTTAAATCTGTCTCATAAGTTCTTGGTTTTCTATAAGAAATGAAGATTGCAATTAAAAGTCCTACAACTAGACCTGCAGACGGGATTAACATTGCGTAAGGAATATCTTTCATATTAATTGCAAGTCCCGCTGCTTCCATTTGTGTCGCGATAATGTCATGGAAGATGAATCCAAAACCATACGGTAATAAGATATACGGCATCGTCAATCCGAATGTTAAAACAGAAGCGATAAGACGACGATCCAATTTAAGCAAATTCATAACATGCAATATTGGTGGTACTAACAATGGAATAAAGGCAATGTGAATTGGAATTAAATTTTGTGAGAATACAGCCATTAATAGTAAAGACAAGATGATAAGCGTTTTCGCTAAAGCTGTCTTTTCTGTCTCTCCATCTTTTTTAATCAATTTGAGGATGCTTGCAACAAGTAGTTCTGGAATCCCTGTTTTTGAAATCGCAACAGCAAACCCTCCAAGTAATGCATAACTTAATGCAATGGATGCTCCTCCGCCTAAACCATCCGTGAAGGTTGTGATGGTCTCTGTAAGTGATAAACCACCTGTCAAACCACCGATAATAGCCCCCATTAGTAAAGCAAATACTACGTTAATACGTAGTAAGCTGAGAATCAGCATAACTAAAACCGCAATTAATACAGCATTCATATTTTCTATCTCCTTTATACTTTAGTTCACTAGTGTGTTAGAACGACAAAG
>JBFGKX010000143.1:0-6297 GCA_041576455.1 Paenisporosarcina sp.
CTATAAAAAAAGCACAACTCGAGTGAGTTATGCCTTGAGGGAGATCCACTTTAAAAACTCAGATTCAACCTTTAATGATCTTTAAGTAACTATATTTTCCTTGAAGATCATTTATTCTTTAAAATTCACATTTATCGTAGCTGCATCTTGTAATTTTTTTTCATCTTTAGTAAAAACATTACTTGTTGTAATGGTCAGAGACTGTAGATCAGCTTTTTCTACGATAAACCCCATATTTCCCACTTTGCGTTCTTGTCCTTCTATCTTTCCATTCAAACCTTCTAGATAAATATCATTTTCCCAGGGGATGGCCTCCCCTTGATTGGTCTCTATCATTGCCACCGGTGCAAAGTTCAAACTTTCATCTGATGTGTTCTTAATTTCTACATCCAATTTCGCAAAAACAAATTTCTCTTCATGTGTTAATGAGTGAAAATAATCAATTAAACTATAATCAGGCATTAATTGAATCAACTTTACATCTTTAATTGTCATTTCAATGTTACCAATTTCAACAGTTTGATCGATCGCTACAATCTTTTTTAGGGTGACTTTTCCTTTTTCATCTTCAAATTCATCTCCCACTTCAATTAACGATTGGTCGTTAGGCACTTGAGGATTTTCTTGGAACTCTTCATTTTTTTTCATAGTAGTCACTTGTTTATCTTCAGTAATATCTTTCTTTACTTGTTCGGAACTAGCTGGTGAACATCCAAAAAGGGCAAGTGATAGAATCATCATTAACGCTTTTTTCATTTATCTTGCCTCCCATTCTTAGTTTGTTTCAAAAAATGCCCGCTGTCATTGAAACAACGAGGCTTTAAGCTATCTTTTATGATAATAAGTTACTCATTTGTAATCCTTATTTCCTTTTTTTAAAAGATCAAAGATGATTTTAGCGTTGTCTGTATTATCAATTTGACCCATAAAACGTTCTCTTGAAGGACCGAATGCGTATACAGGAACATCTTCCCCTGTATGTCCGCCAGTTGTCCAACCAGTGTTTGTACGGATGTTAAAGATATTTTCAATTGCATCATCAATTGTTCGAACATCTTTTGTTTCTGCCGCTTTTTTCACTGCATTAATTTCTTCAGTTGTTAATGTAAGGATGTTTTGATCGATATATGTTTTTAACGTTTTTTCAACATCTGCCCCTGCACCAATTTCTGCAGCCATAAAGTCTGGCGTACGCTTCGCCGCTTTAATCGGCTCCCCAAACCAGTTATATATCCCATTTGCTCCTATTGAGTATCCACCAGTTGAGTGATCAGCAGTTGCTACTACTAAGGTGTGCTTATCTTTTTTGGCAAACTCAATCGCTGCTTTAAATGCTTTTTCAAAATCTGTCATTTCGCTCATTGCACCAACAATATCGTTATCATGTCCAGCCCAGTCGACTTGACTTCCTTCAACCATTAAGAAAAATCCATCTTTATCTTTGCTAAGACGCTTGATTGCCGAATTCGTCATATCTTCTAAAGAAGGAACTTCATCTGTGCGGTCAATCATCTTCGGGAGTCCACGATTAGCAAACAACCCGAGCACTTGTTCATTCGTATCTTTTAATAATTCTTCTTTTGTCGTGACATAACTATAGTTATCTTTTTGGAATTCCTCTGTTAAATTCCGATCTTTGCGAACAAAATTGTCTTTTCCTCCACCAAGTAACACATCAATTTTATGCTTTCCATTAATTAGTTCATTATAATAATCGTCCGCAATCGCATTCATATTCTTCCGACTTTCATCATGGGAACCAAATGCAGCTGGCGTCGCATGTGTAATCTCTGAAGTTGCAACAAGTCCTGTTGCTTTTCCTTGTTCTTTGGCAGCTTCCAGTACAGTCTTCACTTCTGAACCATCATTATCAACTGCAATCGCACTATTATACGTTTTCACACCAGCTGACATAGCAGTTGCCGCAGATGCTGAGTCTGTCACATTTTGTTCTACATCCTCTGGGTACGTCATTTGTTGCCCCACTAAATATTGATCAAATTCTGTTTTATCTACATATTCAGTTTCTGAACTATTTTGTAAATATCGATAAGCAGAAGTATAAGAAACCCCCATCCCGTCACCGATTAGGAAAATGACATTTTTAATTTCAGCCTGAGGATGATCTTGCTTCGCTTCTGCAGTTGCAAACGTTCCTATTACACTTCCCAAAGCAAGAGTGGAAACGACCGCGAAAGGGATGACTGTTTTGTTAAGCTTATTTTTAAACATGTAAATTCCTCCTATTCAAATCTAACTTACAGAACAAGTATAGGTTGTATGTATTAAGGAGTTGTTTGCTAAGAGTTTAGTTTATGTAAATACGCTGACACAGTTGAAATCACCTATAAACGAATCTTTCTTTAATCGAAAAGCATTACATATTCAATAGAAATTATGTAATAATTTACTTTTTAAAAAGTTGATAAATAAGTTTGTTCTATGAGGATACTCATTAACAGGTTAAAAGAACTACTAGTGTGTGTTTACAGGAAATTTACAATGATTTCAAGAATTAATGCTGAAACATGAGCTTTTTATAGATGAAGCCTATTCGATTGCCTTCGATAAATTCAATAACAGTCATGTTCAGTGTCAAGGAAGTCAAAATGATTGGTGAACTACGATTTTATTGATGTAAAAAGATTTAGAAGTGAAAAGCTATTCAAGTAAAAAAACCCTTGAAAAGATCAAGAGTTTTCTAGGATGGAGTATATCGGGTTCGAACCGACGACCTTCACACTGCCAGCGTGACGCTCTCCCAGCTGAGCTAATACCCCTAATTTAATTTTTTTGGTATAATATGTAGTATATAGCAGAAAGACTGGTTGATTCAAGAAGGGGCGGGGAACGAGATGCAAAGAGTAGCGCAACACGCAGAACGTGAAATTCTAGCTCCGATCACGCTATGCGATTCGAAAGGAAACTTGAACCCTGCAGCGATTGGTTATTCACGCAAACCTTTAATCATTAGCAACTTATCTGGGAATTTCATGCGAAAGAAAAAGTGGAATTATTGGTGCGTGTATGGTGAAGATATACTGTTTTCAACGTCTATTCGACACCTGGATTATGCGGCTGTTTGCAGTGTCTACTTTTTACATTATGAGACGCAACGTTTTTTTGAGAAGTCCATTACAATTCCATTTGGGCAACGCGTTCAAATGCCTGACCAAGTTTTAGAAACAGTGAAGTTTTCCCATAACGAAATGAGCATTCAACTGCTACATATGCAAAGTGAAACACATATAACGGTGACCATTTCTGATTTCGATGGAGACTTACTCCATGCTGACCTGCACATTGAGCATCCCCAAGATGATGATTCTTTAAATGTCGTGATTCCTTGGAATCGACAACTATATCAACACACTGCTAAACATCATACATTGCCAACTCGTGGATTTGTCAAAATTGGCGATAAACGCTATTTATTTCATTCTGAAGATAGTTATGGTGTGCTTGATTATGGGCGTGGCGTATGGCCAAGAACCGCCGCATGGCACTGGGCTCGTGCTTCTCAACATGTTGGTGGAAAACGGATTGGCCTAAACTTTGGTGGAAAGTGGACTGACGGTACAGGTATGACAGAAAATGCTATTTTCGTGAATGGCCATATGACGAAAATCTCAGAAGATGTTATTTTTACGTATGATGAAATGGATTTTACAAAACCATGGCACATCAGATCGAAATTTTCACAAGATGTCAATTTGACATTTACCCCATTTTTTAACCGAGAATCCATTTTAAACGCTCGACTTGTCACAACGAATATCCATCACATTGTCGGCTACTATAACGGCAGTGTTGTTTTAGAAGATGGTTCTCGATTAGCCATTACACAATTACTGGGATGTATTGAAGATCATCAAGCTAAATGGTAAAAAACTCGCATTTATCCCAGCTTTAGTGGGAATGCGAGTTTTTTATATAGGAGACAACTTGGCCACAAATAGAATAGTCAGACCTTTAATTATTTGTTTTCTTCTTCAAACAATCTCTTCATTTTCTCAGGGAAATCTGTGAAAATCGCATGCACACCGATTTGATTTAAGGCAAGCGCTTGTTGTTCTTGATTCACAGTAAATACTCGAATGATCGCCCCTTTTAATAAAGCCTCTTTTGTCATTTTCCGCATTGCTGACGGCAAAGAGATATGCAGTGCATCTGCTGGAATGAAGCGCGCATAATCATAGGCATCTACAAGCACTTCCATTGTCAATGTAGCAACTTCAATGTGTGGTGCCATCTTTTTAAAATCTCGGATTGCTTCATGGTCAAAAGAAGATATGATCACTCTATCGGCCATTTTCATGTTTTCTATCACTTGAAGCACCTTTTCTCCCATACCTTCATACACAAAAACATCAGACTTCAACTCAATATTCACATGATGTGTCGTGTGTTTAAATACGTGCAATACCTCTTCTAATGTCAAAATAGACTCATCTTTAAAGTCATTTCCAAACCAACTTCCAAAATCAAACGATCGTAATTCTGACAGCGTGTAGTCCTTCACAAGCCCTACTCCATTAGACGTTCGGTCAATCGATTCATCATGAATAACAACAATCTCACCATCTTTTGTTAAATGAACATCAAACTCTACTCCATAAATGTCGAGGCGAGCAGCTTCTTTAAATGCAGCAATTGTGTTTTCAGGATGTGTACCCGAAGCACCTCGGTGCGCATAGATTTTCATATCTAGCCCTCCTTAAATTTCAGTTCGTAAAGTCCATAGTTCTGGAAAGAAATATTGGTCCAGTACGCGTTTTAAGTAGTTTACCCCTGAAGATCCACCAGTTCCTGTTTTAAATCCTATAATACGTTCGACCGTTTTCATGTGTCGGAAACGCCATTGCTGTAGCCAATCTTCAATATCTACAAGCTTTTCAGCTAGCTGATATAACTCCCAGTATGTGTCTACATCTCTGTATACAGTCGTCCATGCTGCTAACACACTTGCATTCGGTTCATAAGGTGTCGAAACATCTCGTGATAGAACTTCTTCATCAATGGGAAGACCTGCTCGAGCAAGCTTACGTATAGCCACATCATATAGTCCCGGTTGATGAAAAGCTTCTGTTAACGTGTTCAGTAACTCTGCATCTTTTTCATAAATTTTAAGGACATGCTTCGTTTTATAGCCAAGCGCAAATTCGATCATGCGGTATTGATAGGATTGAAAGCCACTTGCATTTCCTAGAGACGATCGAAACTCCATATATTCTGCCGGTGTTAATGTGGACAACACGTCCCACCCTTGGATGATCTGCGTTTGAATTTTTGAGACTCGTGCGAGCTGTTTAAACGCAGGTTGCAAATCGTCGTTTTGAATGTTGGTGATTGCTGCGCGAAGTTCGTGCAAAATGAGCTTCATCCACAATTCAGATACTTGATGAATAATGATAAATAAAGACTCATCATGGTGATTACTTAAGCCTTCTTGTGCAGTTAATAATTTATCTAAATGAAGGTACTCTCCGTACGTCATGGTTTCTTTAAAATTTGTATGTAGTCCCGATTCTCCTTGAGCTGCTCGGTTTTGACCATCTTCTAATGGCTTCTTTTCCATCTTCTAATCCCCTTAAGTCTCTACTTTCACTCAGCTAAGCTACCTGTATTATGCCATGAGCTCAATCACTTTAACAGACTACTTGCATTTTTGCAAAAATTCTTATTGCTTGAACTAATACTCTATGTTAAAATTCTATTCTATTTTAAACCCCAACATCTTCAATTTACCCTTTGCAGGACGCAAAATTATTCATATCGGAGGACTGTATGACACAGAAACATCCTGATTTTGAACATGAGCAAGAGCGCCTGACCTACACGAAACACTATATGCAACAATTACTTGATGAATCAAAACGAGATGTCAAATCTGCCCAAGAAAATATTCGTCATGCGATGGCAGATTTAGATTATTTAGACTCAAGTTTAAGTTATATGAATATCTTAACCAATGCCCGGTTTTTCGAAATGGCTCGTTCTCAAAAAGAAGGACTTGAAGCGATTCAGCAAAAGCCTTATTTTGCGCGCATTCATTTCCAAAAAGACGGTGAAGACAGTGAAATGTTATACATTGGGAAGACGTCTTTATTTCATCGGGAAACGCAGGAACCGATTATTGTGGATTGGCGTTCTCCAGTGGCCAACGTTTATTACGATGGGCGACTCGGTGAAATTGAGTATGACGTACGTGAAGACACGTTTAGCGGACACCTTTTTTCAAAACGTCAATATTCGATTGAAAAAGGAGAGCTACAATCCGTTCGTGACATCGATTTA
>JBFGKX010000144.1:0-6236 GCA_041576455.1 Paenisporosarcina sp.
AAAGTTACCTATATTCGACCTTACAATTCTAGAGAATCGGTAAGTATTCCTAAGAATGGATTTGTTTTATCTATTAATGGTACTGAATGGATTAATAGATTCAAAAATATTCAACTAAATGAAACAATCAAACTTACTTTTGATATTAATAATAAGTGGAAAAATTCACAATTTATGATGGCCAGTGGTCCTATGTTACTTTTAGATGGAAAACCGTATATTACAATGGACACTTCAAACTCTCGTGCTACTGAGTTGGCACCTAGAAGTGCAATTGCTATTAGTAAAGATAAAAAGACAGTTAGTCTCATTACGGTTGACGGACGTCTCGGTAGTTTTAGCAAGGGCATGTCTTTAACACAATTTGCAAATTACTTAGAGAAACTAGGTTTTGATCGAGCTATTAACTTGGATGGTGGCGGTTCAACTACAATGGGGATTCGAAAATATGGCAGTAATACAGTCGTATTAGCAAATCGACCATCTGATGGAGCTGAACGACGTGTTTCTGCCACGCTTGAAGCGATTAGTACGGCACCTACAAGCGCAGCAAGTCAAATCAGCGTGTCACGTGATCAAATAGGGACGCTGTTAGTTGGTGCAACGGTAAATCTTAAGGTGAACTATGTCTTAGATATTTTTTATAATCCTGTTCCATTTAACTTGGCAGATGTGAAGGTTACAAGTAATTCTCCAATCATTAGTTCCACAGGTTTAACCTTTAAAGGTGAAAAGACTGGAACAGACCAAGTAAATGTAACTTATGGAAATGCGATTCAATCTTTCCCAATAACTGTTGTTGATGCTCCTGAGACTTTAACGATTTCTTCAAGTTCATTTACTTTTGAACCGAATGCATCGGGAACATTTCAAGCTACTGCTAAAGATGCAAACGGAAAAAACTTAATCTATTCACCTAGTCAATTAAAATGGTCAATTGAAGGCAATATCGGAACGGTTTCACCAACGGGTCAATTTAAATCAAATGGAACAGTTGGAAAAGGAAAAGTCGTTGTTCAATTAGGAACCAAAGTAGTTCGAAAAGAGATTGAAGTTAAACTAGCTTATGAAGGAGACTCGTATTTAATTAGTAGTTTAGAAACTACTAATGGTTGGTCTACATCAAATGTTCAAGCAAGCTCTGCTATAAAATTAGCTCAATCACCTGAACCTACTAAACTCGGAAGTAGTTCAATAAAACTTTCTTACGATATGACGGGAAACACTAGTGGTACTGCAGCTGTATACTTGAATCGAACTTCATCTTTGAACATGCCAGGATCACCAATGAAAATAGGTGTTTGGGTATTTGGTGATGGACATGAAAATTGGTTGCGAGGACGTATTCTAGGCAATGATGGAACCACTCATACGATTAGCTTCACATCAATTGATGAACTCAATTGGAGTGGTTGGAAGTACGTAGAAGCTCCAATCCCATCCACTGTATCAAGTCCAATTCAATTAGCTAGTTTGTATATTGCCCAACCAACCTTAAACAAACAATCTAAGGGTGTGTTATATTTTGATAAATTACAAGCCATCTATAGTACCACTTATCAAGAAGATTTGTTTAATGATATCTCAACTAAACACTCATATATTCAAGAAATTAGTTACCTAGTAGATAGAGGTAATATAAATGGATATTTAGATGGGTTTTTCAAGCCAGAAAATACGATATCTAGAGCTCATGCAGCTCTCTTATTAAGTAGGGCGTTAAAATTAAATCTATCAGATGTAAAAAACCCGAATTTTAGTGACGTTGATCCTTCACATCCATATTACAAAGAAATTGCAGCTGTAGCTCAAGCGCATATTGTGGGTGGCAAAGACGGAGCTTTTCATCCGTCAGGCTCCTTAACTCGAGCGCAAATGGCAGCTATTTTAGTGAAAGCGTATCGTCTTGAAGGTACAGGTACGGTTCAATTCAAAGATGTATCTTCAAATCATTGGGCATATGAGCCTATTCGTACGCTTGCCTTTAACCAAATAACAACCGGTTATTTGGACGGAACATTTAAACCTAACTTAGCTGTAAGTCGAATGCATTTTAGTGTATTTTTATATCGGAGCATCACTAAGTAAGCACAAAACTCCTCATCATTCATGAGGAGTTTTGTTATCTATATATGATATAATCAACTATTATCTAAACGAAGGATGTATGCGAACATGAAAATAGGAATTGTAGGTAACTATGGAAATGACAATAATGGCGATGAAGCCATTTTATTAAGTGTTATTCAACAAGTTAAAAGTACTTTTGGGATTCAATCTAGTCAATTGACCGTGTTTAGTAATAACCCTCCCCAAACCTCTAAAAGATATGGAGTAAATAGTTTTAATTTATATTATAAGAGTGGTAATCCTGTCAAAACGTTTGTCAAAACGTTTAAAGAAAATCAAAAAGTGGTGGGTTCTTTAGATTTGCTTATTATTGGTGGCGGAGGGATTCTAATGGATTTATATAAAAGAGAAGCCCCTTTATACGGTTCATATGCCATGATGGCTAACACATCAAACACCCCTTATATCGTCTATGGGTGTGGTGCTGGTCCATTACACACGTCTTTAGGAAAATGGTTTATTCGATATATGTGTAAACATGCTCAAAGCGTGTCTGTCAGAGATCCAGAATCTAAACAGCTTTTACGCACTATAGGTGTTAAAAAAGAAGTGCGCATTATGGGGGATCCTGCTTTTAGCTTATTATATAATCGTGAAAGCTATAGTTCGGTTCCTAAAAAAATTGGCGTAACGGCAGTACCTTATTACAATAATGCTTATTGGCCAGAAGGTAATGATGAAAAATATGGAAATTATGTAAAAGGGATGGCCGCTAATTTAGATGGAATAGCTGCTAAGTTTGATGTTGAAATTACTTTTTTTGCCACGAAATATCCACAAGATGCAGATGTTACAAAGGATATTCTTGAACTAATGGTTTATAAACATAATGTAAAGATTATCGATGAAAATTTATTGCCTGTTGACTTAATGAATGTCACTGCTCAACAAGATATTGTTATTGGAACAAGATTGCATTCATTAATTTTAGCAACGGATACAAAAACACCAATAATGGCAGTTGGATATCACCATAAAGTGACAGATTTTATGAGGTTAGCAAACTTAGAAAACTACTTATATCGAATTGAAGATATTCATCTTGACTCCGACCTTTTTGTAACAGGCTACCAAAGTTTATTTGAAAACTGGCCTATAGCGATTGAAGAAACTAAAGTTCTTTCTAATCGTCTTTATCAAGAAGCGATGATTGGAAGAAGTCAAATGCTAGAAGCGGTGAAATGAATATGAAAAAAGTTTTAGTGTTGAGTAATATGATGCCTTCTACACACCATTTATCGTTTGGCATCTTTGTGAAAAATCAAATTGATGCGTTAAGAAACCAAGGGGTTAGTGTAGTAGTAGCAGGAAATACTGATACACGTGTTGGTAAGCTAAATGTAATAAAGAAATATGTGAAATGGGCAGTGTCAGTTATCAAAACTTCTGTAAAAAATAGAAATTCGGTTGGTATTTCACATGCCCATTACGTGTTTCCAACTGGAGTTTTTTCGCTTGTTTTAAAAAAGATTTACGGTATCCCCTATGTAATTACCGCACATGGTGGAGATATTGATAAAATGGCGAAAAAAAACAAATGGATTCGACATTTGACGTTCCTCATTTTGAAAGAATCTTCTCACGTAATAGCTGTTGGTCAACAATTAGCTGCAAATATTCATCAAGACTTCCAAGTGCCACTCGGAAAAATTTCCGTGATGAGCATGGGGGTCGATCGAGAAGTATTTAAAGAAGGCAGTCAAATTGAAGCGAGAAATAAATTAAGCTTACCGTTAGAACCATTTGTATTCTTATTCGTTGGAAATCTTATTAAAGAAAAAGGTGTTCAAGAACTCATTCAAGCGTTTCAACAATTAGACAATCCAAATAGTCTCCTTTATATTATAGGATCTAAAAAATCGTCAAAATTTGTGGAAGCAATTTATGCTTCGATTGATCCATCTTTTGAAAGTCGAATTCATTTCATTAATCCGGTTCCTCAAAATGAACTTGTAACATGGTTTCAAGCTTCAAATACATTTGTACTCCCATCATATATAGAAGGATTTGGTCTCGTCGCATTAGAAGCTTTAGCATGTAAAGTGCCAGTAATTGCTTCAAAAGTGGGGGGATTGACGTATCTATTACAAGATGAAGCAGGACATTTAATTGAACCTGAGAATAGTGGAAGTTTAATTGAGGAAATGAAACATGCGTTAAATACTCCAAAACAACTATATTTAAATGAAGTGGCTTCTGAACGAATCGTTGCAGCAAATGATCAAAAAATACTTACAACTAAACTCATTGAATTGTACAAAATACATGCAAAGAGATAGAGGCTTAACATGAACAAATTTATGAAAGTAATTGGTGCAGTAGCAGTTATCAATATATTGGCCAGATTATTTGGATTTTTACGAGAGATGGTCATAGGGTATCAGTATGGTACCAGTTTTGTTGCTGACAGCATTATTACAGCTTATACAATTCCGAATTTTATTTATTTAGTAGTGGGCGGTGCTTTAACAACCGCCTTTATTTCTGTGTTTCATAAAGAAAAAGTCAACAAACAACTTTTTGTACGGCAAACTTTCACATCAATTCTTATTACAATTTCGTTGTTAACTTGTTTAATTTTAATCTTTTCAAAGCCGATTTTAACTGTATTCTTTGGCGACTTAACAATAGAGGAATATGAACTTTCACGAAAATTATTTTATTGGATGATGCCATCAACGATTTTGCTAGTTTTATCTACGTGGATGAGTGGTGTATTAAATGTTGAAAGTAAATTTCATTTATCAAGCTTTGCTATCTTAATCTATAATGCGGCATTTTTAGGTATTGCAGTAATATGTACATATTTCATGGGCGCAGAGGGTTACGGAGTTGGCGCATTAATAAGTAGTGTCATTATGATACTATTTTTAATAAAAGGGATTAATAAACTAAGATTATATTCTCTAAAGCCTTTACTTTTGGTTAATAAAGACTCGTTATCACTTTGGAAAATCGCTCTTCCAATTATGTTAGGAGGAGCATCACTACAGTTTTATATCATCATCCAGCGAGTCTTTGCTGCCAGTTTCTCAGAAGGATCAATTGCAGCAGTTAACTATGCTTCAAAACTAACACAGTTTCCTCAAGCAGTCATGATGACAGCTGTGACAACTGTCATATATCCATTGTTAACCAAAAAAGAAGGAGAAGGTAACCAAAAAGCCGTAGAAGATTTATATGGAAATGGATTGCATTATTTAAGTTTACTGTTAATACCTACAACCATTTTTGCATTTTTTCACGCTCAAACTTTAGTAGAAATTATCTTTGAATACGGGAATTTCACTGCAGAATCGACAGCTTATACAACACCAATTTTACGTATCTTTACGTTAACAATGTTTTTGTTAGCTGCGAACACATATGTCACACGTTTTTACTATGCTAAAGGGAACTCGATTGTACCAGTTTTATTTAGTTTTATTAATGTATTCTGTATTAATATTGGTGTAATACTATTGTTGAAAAATGAGTTTGGTGCATCCTCAATTGCATGGGGCACATTTATCAGTTCTGTCGTAAATCTTGTCATGCTTATCTTTTATCTTCAATTTAAATACAACTTAAAAATATTAAATGCAATCAAAAATTGGAAAAAAACATTAATATTTTATATTAGTCTTACGTTCATTATTTGGAGTTCAACACTAATCTCCTTTGAGTCTAAATGGGGCAACTTTACGCTTCAATTAGGTATTTTTTCGGTAAGTGTACTCGGAGTTATGTTTATATTAAGAATGGAAGAAATAAGATGGTTAATGAAGAAATTTGTAAAAAAGAAAGCAATTTAGATATGCCTGAAAAAATTTCTAATATCTTATCTTTTAAAAGATTCTTTTAATAGGTGATATTTTAGATTTACTTGCTGAGTGAAATGTCTTATTTTTATTTGAATTTATATACTTAAAGTCTTTTTATGCTATAATCATGAGTGATTTGATATAATTTATGCTAGATTTTTGAGGAGGAATGACATGCTAACCCTATCATTGGTTCTGGCATTTGTCGCTTCGATACTACTTACACCAGTGGTGAAGGCACTCGCATTTAAAGTAGGGGCCGTCGACCGACCTAATTATCGAAAAGTTCACGCACGTATTATG
>JBFGKX010000145.1:0-6221 GCA_041576455.1 Paenisporosarcina sp.
AGCCTATGCCGTTTATTGGAAAAAATTAAATCCGCAATTAAGTCTTAAATCGAATGATACGACACTTCCATTTATAGAGGAAGGGAGTTTTATCGGGGAAATTATCGATCAGCTAGAGAACGTGCCATTAGCTTTATGGATCCCGAGAACTATAAAATTGTTAAATGGTATGGCAAAATATAAAGAAATTCTTCAATGGTGGACGGGAAGAGGTAAGGAAGTTATGGCTCAACTTCAAGACATGCTTCCAAATGAAATTGAAGAAAGGTTGTCTGTGTATTGGGCTGCGGATGTAAAAGAGTATATCAATACTCATCAATGTCCCGCTGTTATTTTTATTGATACATATGAAGCTCTTTGGGAGAATAAACGTCAACAAGGATCTTTTCACGAAAAGGATGCTTGGGTGCAAGAACTCGTATTGCAACTTCCAGAAGTGCTATGGGTAATTTGTGGTCGTGAGAAGATTCAGTGGGGAAAAACGAATGCTGCTTGGAATAATGAAGAATATTTAGAACAGCACTTAATGGGAGAGTTATCCTATACTGATTCTGATAAGTTTCTTCAATCCTGCGGAATTTCAGCGAAAAACATAAGGAATGTCATAATCGAAGCCAGTCACGGACTCCCTTACTATTTAGATTTAATGGTGGATACCTATAACCTCATTACAGAAAAGCGAATTCCTCAACCACACGAATTTTCTAAAACACCACAACAAATTTCAGATCGTTTTTTCAAGTATCTTGAACTCCCGGAAAAAGAGACATTAAAGATGCTCTCATTTACACGCTTTTGGACTATTGAATTATTTCAATGGTTAGTAACCGAGTTTAAAACAGGGTATCCGTTAACTGCATATTTGGACCTATTTCGATTTTCATTTATTAACAAAGAGAAAAGCGAAGAGTGGACTATGCATGCCATGATGAGAACGAGCTTACAAGAAGATGTTCGTTCAAGTGATAAAGCTTTGTATCAACAGGTTCATTCTCTTTTATTCATGTATTATGAGCAAAAACTCAAAATGAAAGACAGAGAACATAGTAAGGAAGAGAATAAACGGTTCTTTCAAGAAGCCTTCTATCACGGGAAACTGTCTTTACAACCTAATGAATTTTTAACATGGTTTTTAGAAAAGTCAGAGATTCTTAAGAGTGAAGGAGAATTTCAACTTCTATCTTCTTATAACATTGAAGTGAATTCGTATATATCTCAAGAAAACGAGCAAGTCTTACATGCATTCATTTATCAATTCTACGGAGAAATCAACTTACTACAAGGGAAGTATGAACAATCTGTACAAGAATATGAGAATGCATTATCTGTATATCGAAATGTAATAGTATCGAATCCGATATTAATTAAACATATGGGTAGATGCAATATGGATTTAGCTGAAATTATGATTCACATTAATGATTATGATAAAGCTTTTGTCTATCTATTAGAAGGAATCAAGCACTTTGAAAACTATATAGGGGAAGAAGATGACGATCTTTACGCTACTATTGCTCTTTTATATATCAGACTAGGTAAATTGAACATTCGCTTTTCCAATTATACTGAATCTATGGAGAATTATAAGAGAGCAATCTATGAATGCGAAAAAGCATTAAATTTGAAGGGAAGTTCTACTGTATTAGCAATGAACGCCCTAGCATATGAAAAGCTGGGTGAGCTATATGGAAGCAGTTATTATGATTTGCAGGGTGAATGTTATTTGAAATCTATAGAGTATTACGAAAAGGCTTTGAGGTATCCAGACGTCCAAAACTATACAAGAATTCTTACTAATATGGGGCTTGCGTATAAGAGATTGGCTGAACATTATTCTGTCACTATCAACCTTTCTGATAAAATTAAGAGCTTTAACCAAGCAATTGCTATTTATGATAAAGTACTTGAACATTCCCCATACTTTTTAGACGCTCATGAAAAAAAGGGGCATGCGCTAGTTGATTATATGGTTCTACAAATTGAACTAAATCTATTTGATGAGGCTATGGAAAGTTTTGAGAACGCAGTAGAAACATTTAAAATAGTTTTTGATCTCTCCCCTAACCAAGGAGGATCAAGAAATAGATTGGCTTCAGCATATCGTGAATTAAGTAAGCTTTATTTGAAAAAAAATCAAAATGAAAAAGCATTAGCAGTGCTTCAAGATTCATTAGATCTTAGCAACAATGTTTTGAAAGAAACTCCTAACTATATCTATATTCATAACAGTTTTGGGAAAACCTACGAGCTAATGGCTGACATTTATTTAGAAACTGGTGATTTAGAGAAGGCTGATATAAATTATCAACTCGCTATTGAACACTTTAATAAGATGTTACAAAAAGCACCTAAATTGAGAGAACCTCTGCAAAGGAAAGATAGGATTTATTTAAAGCACTCTGATTTAGTGAAAACTATTTTAAAGCAGTCCCAGGGATAGCGGACGAGAAGATAAATTGGCCTGTTTCCTGATCGAATATCTTATTAAAATTGGTCAAATGGGGATCGGTTATTTAGCTTAAAACACTAATCTTAATGTTAAATGCATCCATGTTGAGCAATTAAATATATAGAAACGAATATTAAATAATATATGTGATGGTATACTATAGTACTCAGGTAGGTTAGGCAGTCAACAATCTAATTGAATGGAAGGCATCCGAAACTTCCTCTTGTGTTTGATTTCGGAATTACTATCGGAGGTGTATGTATGAATAAAAAGTGGACGATTCAAGAGATCAGTGAATATGTGAAGAAGAATTCAGATAGTGTATTACTATCTAAAGAATATTTAGGGTTCTCTCAGAAACTTGAATTTAAATGTTCTTGTGGCAATAACTTTGAGAAAACCTTTAAGAAGTTTAAAGATAGCAATCAGAAGAAATGTTCAAGTTGTGTAGTAGTTAGAACTTCACGATGACTAGCAGCGGCCGAAATTGTATCTTCGGTCGCTTCTTGCTGGAATAGAGATGTCTATAATTTATTTAATAAAAATGAATGAACTTTAGTATGAGATAATAGGAGAGTTTAATACGTTAATCAACTTCAGTTTTTAATATAGTTAATTAGATAAAATAGAACATACGTGTGGTATAATAGTAGAGTAATTGCATAAGTAACTCAAGGGTGGTTGGCTCACTCCCGTTCGAAAGGGGGTGGTGCCATGACAGTATTTGAAGCAATGATGTTAGCAGTAGCATTTGCAACATTGATGGTTATAGTACTTTCATTTAACCATAAAAAATAACCCATCCTTGAGTTAGCGCTCAGATGGGTTACTGCCTATTCTAGCCAATCCCCCTTGTGGGGAACCTGCTGTTACATTGATCGTTTGGTGTTCGACCACCAAACGGTCTTTTTTATTGTACTCGTATTCTTACTTAATTATACCAAAGGGAAATAAGTGAATCAACTCAAAGACCATCTACTTATATTTGTAGAGTTTAGAGCAATTTTGCGTCCTTATTATCTTTATCATGTTCAACTGCTTTGATTGTAACAATACCCATTATGACTATCATAAATAAAAATAAAATGACCCACTCTGAGAAACCAAAATTATTAAGCATTTAATTACCTCTCTTTTTTTACATTAAACATAACAAAACTCGGTAGTCAGTTGCTGTCGATTTCACAAATCTGATTAAAAAACTTTTCGACCTTTTCAGACATGTTAATTTCAAATGAAGTCAATTTATTTTTGGGAATTTTTATATGTTAAAGAGTTTTGCTCTTATATCCGTTATTAGTACTATTGAGCAACAGCGAAGAATGATTAGCTCAAGAGTAAAAAGTATTTAATTGTTTTACGTCGGAGGTCATTCTTGATGCTAACGAATTTTCAACAGGAGAACCTAATATTGATTGGGATGATGAAGACATGACTGATTATCTTATTCCAATTCCTCATTTGACCTCACGAGAAGCATTTAAAGTACTGGTTTAATTTAAACATTGGTTATAAGAGAGTAAACAAGTTTAGCTATCAATAAAAAATAACCCATCATCGAGTCGATTACTCGAATGGGTTATTTTTTTGCTAAGTGTTTTGTAGATGCGATTTAGAATCTTTGTAAAGTTAACCGCATGTCTAAAATTTTTTAACTCATCGGTAATTCGTAAACTGAGTGTCAATCGGTAAATCTGCTTTTCTTATAGCTGCAATTATTGCTTGTAAGTCATCTCTGTTTTTCCCAGTTACACGGACTTGATCATCTTGAATTTGGCTCTTTACTTTAACACCACTTTCTTTAATGATTTTGGTGATTTCTCTTGCCATATCTTTATCAATACCTTGAATTAATTTCGTGCGTTGGCGTACAGTTCCACCTGAAGCTCCTTCAATTTTACCGTGATCTAAATTCTTGATAGATACATTTCGCTTATTCAAATTACTTATTAGCACATCTTTCAATTGATCTAATTTATATTCATCATCAGAAACAAGGACAAGTTCCTCGTTGTCTAAAGAAATACTACTTTTACTTCCTTTAAAATCATACCGAGTTTTGAGTTCTTTTGTCGCCAATGCTACTGCATTCTTTACTTCAGAGAAATCAACTTCTGAAACAATATCAAATGAGCTTTCTTTTGCCATTTATATAACCTCCAATACTTAATAATTCTACTATATCAAAAATCAAGAAATTCTTCGCAATTAATCTATAAAATAAAAATGATGTGTTTTCAATTTTACTTTATTCTTTTATAATTAAGTTCATCAATTGGATATTTATGTTAAAGGGGAAATGAATAGATAACTATCTATCAGTAATTGAAAAGTGTAGAAAAGTGATCCGGAAAGGGAGATACAGATGGAAATGGAACTAAAGCATGTATGGAGAGACCGAGAATTACCTTCTAAACGTGAACAACTTTTACAAAATGCGTTAGCAGACCTACGTTCAGATGTAAATGTGATTGCGATTTATCTGGCAGGATCTCTTGGACGAGGAGATTTTGATCTGTACTCAGATATTGATTTACATGTAGTTATTAAGGAAGGGACTAAAAAGGAATATATTATTGATAAGAAAAATCGGGCTGCAAAGTGGGGGAATGTATTATTTTACGAAGGCATTTCCGCTAGCCCAGTTATCGTCACTCATTACGATAATTTTATCAAAGTGGATAGCTGGTATCATACATTAGAAGAAATTGAACCATCTATTTGGTTAAAAGGAATAAAACCCTTGTATGATCCTTCTGAAATTCTTAACCCTATAATAGAGAAGGTTTCGAATAAACGACTAGTACTTGAAGCAGCTGATATAACCTATTGGAAAACAAAAGTATTAGCATTTATCCACGAAACATACCGTTCCACCATGCGTAAGGAAATGTACTATGCGCTCTCCAATTTAGACCGAGTACGATGGTTAATTGCGGATGGATGGTACATGGAAATAGAAAAACATTTGGATAGCTCATATGGGGTTTGGTCCAAAATTGAAGGATCTCGCAGTCAATTGAGTGAAGAACAACTTGAAATGTTAGCATCATGGGACTGTAACCGAGATGCCACTAGAATTTTTGAAACCATGAATAATATGTTTTCAGAACTCCTCCGTTTAAATAACTCGTTATGTCAAAAAGTAAACATAGATGCAGAGAATGAGAAGTTTAAGACCATTTTAAAAATGGTTTTATAATTTTATACGAGTTAGAAATACTACGGTCGGATATTTCCGGTCGTTTTTTATTTTTACCAAGCTGATTATTAGAGGATTTCATCTTAAGCATGTATTATTTCTTAATGAAAGCTTTTAATTCAAAGTATTTTTTGATTAATAAAAAGGAGTGAAACAATTTGTCATCTAATGAAAAGAAAACATTTAATCATATACCCTTATCCGTTCTTGATTTAGCACCAATTAACGTTGGCAGTAATGCAGGGCAATCATTTAAAAACAGTGTTGAATTGGCACAACATGTGGAAAAGTTAGGTTTTAATCGTTATTGGCTAGCAGAGCATCATAATATGCCAGGTATCGCGAGTTCTGCAACCTCGGTCATTATTGGGCATATCGCCGGCGCAACCAACCACATCCGTGTAGGATCAGGAGGTATTATGTTACCTAACCACGCACCATTAGTCATTGCAGAACAGTTTGGAACACTTGAATCATTATATCCTGGTCGAATTGATTTGGGTCTTGGTCGAGCACCAGGAAGTGATCAAGCAACTGCCTATGCGCTTCGTCGTACTTTGCAAAGTACAG
>JBFGKX010000146.1:0-6192 GCA_041576455.1 Paenisporosarcina sp.
ATCCTCTATGCCTATTCGAAGAAAATTTATTCTTCCCGTGGTATCGAAGAAACGCTTACTGAACATATTCCGTCCATGTGGCTCGCAGCTGGCCAACAACCGGATCACCGGACAATTAACCGGTTCCGTTCCGATCACTTAAAAGCGATGATGGACTCCCTCATAGTCTCTAGATAAATCATAAAATGATTAAATATAACTGTATACGGTAGAAAAAGAGCGTATACAAAATCCTGTTGATTTCCATTGCGGCGGACGCGTTTCGAAGGCACGGCTTCAGTCTCCTCGTCACTAAAAAATCGTTGCTCCTACATCGCTACGCTAGCTTCGTCGCTAACGAATTGTGCAAACTTACATTCGCACAATTCGTTGACTGCGGGAACCGCAGGAAAGATATTGGTCGAATGGGCAATACCTTTGCGACGAGTAACCGCAGGAGCACATGTTTTATCCGCCTTCACTCCAATCAACAAATTACGCTTCTATAAGCGTATCTCTTCAAATTATTACAGTAATGGTCGGCTATTTCTGAAGACTCCTGCGGGAAAACGAGACAAGCTAGACCCCACAGGGTTAGCTGTCACAGACAGCTAACTCGAGGAGGCTAGCGTTTCGTCCGCGGAAAGCGAAAGAAATAGCCGACCATCATCTTTTTCAAAAGAGTGCAAAAGATATGAATACGAATTTTTATCCTTTTATATTGATTATTATTCTTTTATCTAAAAGCTGAAACTGCTAAAGTCGAAGTTATAGACCGTAGATAAATCATAAAATGAGTGAATATAACTGTATAAGATAGAGAAAAGATAAATGTTCTAATATGTATCCTTTTGAATTAATGAATTACCCATTAATTATAGACGGTTATGTATTGGCACTAAATTGAGGGAAATATTCATGAAATGACCGCTTACAGTGGGCTCGTGCCGTATTCTCACAGGAGTCGGTCATTTTTGTACTCTTAAAGTAAGTGAATGTAACTGTACACATTTCTATAGCTTATATAAGAAAAATTCTTCTTTTGATTTCAATAGTAAGATGGTCGGCTATTTCTGAAGACTCCTGCGGGAAAACGAGACAAGCTAAACCCCACAGGGTT
Organism: Paenisporosarcina sp.; assembly: GCA_041576455.1. Taxonomy (GTDB): domain Bacteria; phylum Bacillota; class Bacilli; order Bacillales_A; family Planococcaceae; genus Paenisporosarcina. The sequence goes on from JBFGKX010000146.1 coordinate 1,100, forward strand.
AGCTGTCACAGACAGCTAACTCGAGGAGACTAACGTTTCGTCCGCGGAAAGCGAAAGAAATAGCCGACCATCATCTTTAATGATAGGATGCCAATAGATAAACATACATGTTTAACCTATTATTTTGTCTGCAAGCTAAAATTATCAAACAAACAGTTTGTTACGGGATCTTCATGAATATAAAGAGGTAGAATTAAATTAATTTTGGGAATTACTAGTTATGATGAGTGGAAACGTTGTATTACGTTTAATCATAAAACAAATATTTACCGATTTACTTAATCCTCAAAAATTGAGTGAAGCGATTTTGCGACTTTGGGGTCACACAACCCAAGTAACAGTTTTAATCGTGCTTTTTGGCCACTCAGTCCGTGTGCAAACATTACACCCATGTCCTCAAGCATTTTCCCTCCTCCTTGATAACCATAAACTGGTTGGGCAATACCGTTGTAGCATCTAGAAACTAATACAATCGGAATGTGTTGGTCAATAAGTAGTTGAATGGCTGGCACAAGTGCAGGTGGTACGTTGCCCTGTCCTAATCCTTCTAAAACGATGCCGTCATAATTTAACTTCGCAACATGGATTAGCAAGTCTGCATCCATACCTGCATAGATTTTTAGCAATGCCACTTTTTTATTAATAATAGTCACATCATATGTTTCATGAGAAAGCGGCGAATGGTGAAAATGAACGCCTGTTTTAGTCGTCAGCCCGATTGGTCCATATTGAGGACTTTGAAAAGTAGAGACATTACTTGTAGAGGTTTTTGTCACATTTTGAGCTGTATGTATTTCATCATTCATTACTACGAGTACACCTTTTCCAACGGCTTCTTGTGAAATTGCCACGCGAACGGCAGATAACAAATTATATACGCCATCTGCTCCAATCTCATTAGATGAACGCATTGCACCAGTTAAGATAATAGGAACAACACTTTTGATTGATAAATCTAAAAAGTAAGCAGTCTCTTCTAGTGTATCAGTACCGTGTGTAATGACAAATCCATCGACGTGACCAGATGTAAGCTGCTGCTCAATAATTTCTTTTAAGCTTAACATCTCAAAAGGTGTCATATGTGGAGAGGGATAATTAAACGCAACAATTTCGTGAATGTCTGCGTATTCCATCAATTTATCAATTTCAGCTGTTAAAGGATTTAAATCTCCTTGAATGACTACACCAGATTCGTTGTGAACATGCATGGAAATGGTGCCACCTGTATGTATAACAACTATTTTCTTCATTATATTGTTCCTCCAATTCTCCACCAAATGAGTGTAAAATGATATAATTAAACCATGATAAGGAGGAGAGCGCCACTTGATTATTTTACTAACTGCCGCTATCGCTCCGGGACTCTCATTATTTAGTTACTTTTATTTGCGAAATCAAATTTCATCAGAGCCTTCACGAACATTGTTACATACTTTTATCTATGGTGCTATGTTAACTTTCCCAATTCTTTTCATTCAACATGTGTTTGAATTGGAAAATATATTCATCTCGTCTTTTTTGAAAAATGCTTTATTTACCAGTACACTTGAAGAGTTTTTTAAATGGCTTATTTTAGTATTGGCCATTTACCAACATGTTGAATTTGATAATCCATATGATGGTATTTTATATGGGGCAAGTGTCTCGCTTGGATTTGCTACAATTGAAAATATATTATATTTGTTCACATATGGATTAGATACCGCATTTTTACGAGCGTTACTCCCTGTGTCGAGTCATGCAATCTTTGGGGTCGTAATGGGTTATTACTTGGGACGTGCAAAGTTTGCAGGAAATGAATCTTCAAAATCGTATCTTTTGCTTTCACTTATAGCTCCATTAATCTTACATATGATTTATAACAGTATTTTAACAATTGAAGAAATTTCATGGGTTTTCATTTTGCCATTCATGTTATTTTTGTGGTGGCTCTGTTTAAAGAAATTGAAAGAAGCCCAACTACTAACCATTCAACAATTTCAAAAACGTGATCATTCTCGTATGTTTTTGTAGAACCAATTTTAAATTGGTTCTATTTTTTTGTATAAAAAATCACTATGATTCGCATTCTAAAAAAAAAAGGAGAATGTGTATGCGAAAAAAAAATTGGTTAGTTTGGCTTGTCATTTTATGTCTATTAACATTATCTTTTAGTACACCTGAACGATCGGAAGCGTTTTCTGACCAGATGATTGAGTTGGGTGCTTATGGGGATGATGTAATTGAATTACAATCTCGATTACAATATATCGGTTTTTACAAAAATAAAATAGACGGTAAATTTGGGTATGGAACTTATTGGGCGTTGCGTAATTTCCAAGAACAATACGGTTTACCAATTGACGGAGTAGCTGGTCCGAAAACAAAAACAAAACTTGCAAATGTCTCTAAGTATCATAAAGAGTATGTTCAAAAACAAATTCAACAAGGTAACCAATTTACACATATTGGTGGAGTTCCACTCGAAAAACAAGTAAAAAAAGGGTCTAAACCGGCTGAGCAAGTCCAACTACCGGCCAAATATTCAGAGAGAGATCTTCAAATCTTAGCAAACGCAGTTTATGGGGAGGCACGTGGCGAACCATATGAAGGGCAAGTTGCTGTTGCTGCAGTTATCTTAAACCGTATTGAAGATGCAGAGTTTCCAAATACGATAAGTGCAGTTATTTTCCAACCTGGTGCATTTACTGCTGTAGCAGATGGACAAATCTGGCTAACTCCAAATGCTCGTGCAAAAGAGGCGGTTATTGATGCACTCAATGGATGGGATCCTACTGAGAATGCGTTATATTATTTTAACCCTGTTACTGCAACAAGTAAGTGGATATGGACACGCCCACAAATCAAAACAATTGGGAAACACATTTTCTGTATGTGAGGAGGAAAGACATGAAAATATTATCAAGCTTTTTGGCGATTAGTTTAATCATTATGGGAGTCTTTTTATATACATCTAAACAAAATGAAGCGAATTTACAAAGAAAACTTCATGCCCAATATACAGACCGCATGACAGATGCCTCAGAAAAACTGTCAGATTTGCAAGAATCTGTTCAAAAAACAACTGTATTCAGTGATGAAAGAGCACAAGCTGAACCATTAGAAGACATTTGGAGGTTGACTTCAGAGATAAAAAGGGACATAGCTTCGTTGCCATTACAACAAGAATTTTCGCACGAATGGATGAATTATCTAGGGCGTTTAGGAGACTTTGCAAAATTAAAAAGTCAACAAAAAGTGACGGAAGACAAATGGTTGAGAGTGACTGCGAAAGTAGCCTCTAATTTGGATGCTTTTAATTACGAATGGGAAAATGCAACCACTGAATTGCTCGCTCAACAAAAACCTTTTTCCGAATGGGAAAAAGAAATAAATTCTCCTGAGCCTTCAGAAGTTTGGAGCGGCTTATCTAAACAAGTTAAAGGATATTCAGAAAGCGACTTTCCTCTAACAGCAAGTGAATCAGATGCAAAAAAGAAGAAAGAACTTAAAGAAATCGTTGATAAACCGCAGACTAAAGAAGAAGTTGTAAAACGCATGAAAGAAATGTTCCCTAAACTAAAAGATGCAAAATTAATAACATCGGAAAGCAAACCACAGGCACCTTATCCGTTCTACCATATTCAATTTCGTGAAGGGATTCGAACTGGGTATGCAGATTTCACTAAAAAAGGTGGACACCTTTTATCATTACTCGTAGAAAGACCAATTGGAAAAGATCGAATATCCCAAGAAGAAATAAAAAACAAAGCAACTAAGGCTATTGAATCGTATGGATTTGATGATGTTGAACTAGTAGAAACAAGAGAAAATCATTTGGTGTGGCATGTTGTATTCATCCGAGTAGAACCTCAATTAAAAGCACGCGTTTATGCGGATGCCATTCAAATCAAACTGGCTAAAGATGATGGAGAAATTCTTGGCGTCAATACAATGGAATACATTCAAAAAGAAAAACTACCTAATCAAAAATTAATACCGATTGATTGGAAAGAATTTTTTACGTCTCAAGCTAAAGTCCAACATGAAAGACTTGCATATACAGAGAACAAACAATTACAGCAAAGACTTTGTTATGAAGTTCTAGTGCTTAAACAATCAGAAAACTCAAGTCACACTTTTAGATTTTTAGTGGATACCGAGACACATGAAGTCATCAAATCTGAAATGCTATCCTAATCAATAAATGGATTTAATTTAAGAATAAGAATTCCGTACAATTCTCAATTTTTCGATTCAAATAACCAGTCTGAAAGCTCACGCTAGTGGGCTTTCAGACTATAGACAAATAATAAAATGACTGAATATAACTGTATACGGTAGAAAAAGAGCGTAAACTAGATCCTGTTGATTTCATTTACGGCGGACGAGTTTCGCGGGCACGTCTTCATTCTCCTTGTCACTGGAAAATCGTTCCTCCTGTTTCTGTTTCTACATCGCTACGCTAGCTTCGTCGCAAACCAATTGTGCAAACTTACATTCGAACAATTGGTTGACCGCAGGAACACATGTTTTCGCCTCCTCCACTCCAATCAACAGGTTTATCTTGTGTAAGCGTATCTCTTCATGATATTTCAATAGTTAGATGGTCGGCTATTTCTGGACTCCAGTGGAAAAACGAGCCTAGTTAGACCCTCAGGCTCAGCTTTCATAGACAAGTGGGCTGAGGCGGCTAACGGTTCGTCCGCGGAAAGCGAAAGAAATAGCCGACCATCATCTTTTTCGGGAGAGTACAAAGATAAGAATACAAATTTTTATCTTGATAATTGATGAATCCACTTTGGATTATAGGTTCCTTTTAAATATTAAACAGAGGAAGAATGTCATGAAATGACCGCTTTCCGTGGGCTTGCGCCGAACTTACTCGAGCGATGCTCGAGTGGATTTCGACGTCTTCGCTATCCCACAGGAGTCGGTCATTTCATTTCTATTTTTATAGGGTGACGTCGTAAGAGGATCTTAAGAAAATTAAAGCATTAACATGAGTAGTTGAAAATGCTGGCGAATCAACCGGTTTCCTATTGTAAGCGTAACTCTTCATATAATTTATATAGAGAGAAGGTCGGCTATTTCTGAAGACTCCTGCGGAAAAA
>JBFGKX010000147.1:0-6178 GCA_041576455.1 Paenisporosarcina sp.
ATATTTATACGGTAAAAGATACTTTATCATCAGGATCTTCAACTAAACATGTTCATGCTTATAAATTCTACAGATTATCTTGTATTTCCTCTACAGAAATAGGAATGAAATGACCGACTCCTGTGGGATAGCGAAGACGTCGAAATCCACTCGTGCAAAGCTCGAGTGAGTTCGGCGCGAGCCCACGGAAAGCGGTCATTTCATGAAGTTCTTCTTCTATTTCATACTAAGAGATACGCTTACACAAGAAATTTGTTGATTGGCGTAGAGGCGGCAAAAATGTGTGCCCCTACGTTTGCTCATCGCAAAGGCAATTAATCTGTTCTTATATACACCCTTTTTCAATCATATTCACTTACATTCTTTCATTTTGTTAGTTGCATACAATTTGAGAAGTCGTGCTTATAGGCACAACCTCTTTATTTTATGGAGTATTTTTAAAAGTTTCTTGTACCCATCGATACGAATGTTTTAAACGTTCACTGTAATGCGGATGTTCCCAAGCTTTCCAGTCGTAGCGATACACTTCATCTACCGGAATCTTATTTTTAACACGCGCTGGGAATGATTGCGTTATTTTCCCTCGATTGTCAGTCAGAACTAAGGAAATTCCAATGTCATTAATAGTTTGTGTCGCTTCGGTTCCATTGGTGTATAAATCACCAATTGCTTTTTTAGAACTTGGATCTTTAATATTTAATAGTAACCATGGAATACGCATTTCTAATATGCCTGTTTTTTCATCATAATAGTAATCCGCAAGTGAGTCATAATTTGGGGAAGCAGGATTCGAATTCCCATGGTGTAACTCTCCCGTTTCATACGAAGTAAATGGGGATACCTCCCCTGTATCCGGTCGTGTAAATGTTTTACTAAGTGCTAGATGAATTTCATTAAATTCCCCGCTGTTAGGTTTAGGTTTTAATACTGACGGCTTTATCATTTGCAAGTTGACACCATACATATAGAAGAAAGCGTCGTAATAGGCATCTACTTTTAGACTTGCTTCTTTCGTTGTTTCAATAGATAGCCAAAAATCGGCATATTCTTGATCAAAAATTATCTCATCTAAATCATTAACATGTGTATTACCACTTATAGGTGTTACATCAAAGAGAAATTGAGGCTTATTTTTACCTAGCCAATGATTTGAGTCATTTCCATCAATTCTTAAATATAAATAACGTTCATCATGTGTAGTATAAAGAGCTGAAATTTGGCCATTATCCGATTGATAGACTGGGTCAATTCCATTCCAATCTTCAACTTGCCCATCTGTTTGAATACGTAGGCGATCAAAATTTAATAAACCAAAATGCTGTTCATTTGTTTGTGCATTTGACCAAAACGGACGACGGTTGGGGTCGTCTAAATCCATTGTATTCCACGTCCGTTTAAACCACTCATCTTGCCATGTAAAGATGAGCCCACCCATCATTTCTTCTTCAATTATATCTTCGTACAAACGAGATATTAATTTACCTTGTTCTTGCTCAGAATGATACCCTTGATTGAAACCCATTGGATTTACGTGAGTCAAACCACGAGATGCAGGAATTCCAAATTCGGCAATAAGGATAGGCATTTGATGTGAAGCTTTTAAGTCATGTAAATATCCGGCATAGTTGTTTTTCTCTCCACGATGATCAATGTATTCAGTGTAGCGTTTGTCCAAATTCAAAAATTCCGGATAATACGGATAAACGTGATAAGAAGCAAACATTCCTGGCATTGATTGATTTTCTTTGTATTTAATATGGTTAGGATCAACACTCGCAATGTCTTCTTGCTCAAACGGCTCTGCTGGTTGGTTAATATTATCTGTTGATACCCAATTGGTGAAACTCATCGGCCTCGTCCATTTGTAGGTTTTTGCTTCATAACTAGTTAAAGCATCCATCTGTTCTGCCATCCATAGTTCAAAACCTGTGGCATTATTCGTTTGAATATAACTACCTGTATACTGTCCCAAGTTGGCATATTTAGAAGCCATATGATCAACCATATATGGATACCATTCAATTCCCATCATCCATCCAATTACGTATGGGGAAACATCCGCATTATACAAACCATATGCATGTCCAAGCTCTTCTTTTACATTTGCATTTCCATGTATAACATCTGTAATTTTCTTGAATTCTTCCTGAAATTCACGTGTGATTTTTGGCGTAAATGCATCAAGGGTCTCTTCTAAAGGACTTTCATCTATCCAAATTCCCTGAAACACATAAAGAGGGTTTTCATGAGTTTCATTATATTCTTTCAAGGCTTGATAAAAAGCAGGTGGATGCAGTGTATAAATTCGAATGGTGTTAGCATTCATTTCTCCAATTTGTTTAAACCACCTTGCATATTCACTTTTAGTAATGGCTCCTTCACCAGGAAATGCACCTGGCTTCCCCATTCCAATATTTACACCTTTTACTGTTAATGACTTCCACTTTCCATTTTGGTACACTTCGAAACGATTGCCTTTCACTTTAGCTGAGTATGTAAGGCCATCCGAATTTTGGAGTACGGTAGGTTTAAACGTTTTTAATTCTTGAATCTTAGGTAATTTCTTTACATCTTCCAATAAAACTTTCATCATCGGAATATATGTTTTCCAAAAAAAGTGTTGTTCCGAGGGAAATGAGTCGAATGTTAATAATTCTCTTACTTTTGTAAAACCACTATATTGATAAAATGACGGTATTGTATTTACGTCACCAAAATCTCCCGCAAAATAGTACGTGTTGACTAACTCTTGTTTCTTTTTAATGACAGCTGGAAAATGCGATGGAATTTCCCACTCATCGAGTAAGGATTGTCCTTGGTGAGTGACTGGAAGATGAAAATTAGCCAAAATATCCTCGTTATCATGAGCAGTCGTTACTTCAAACCAATTGTAAAAAAGGGTGCTTTTATCAAGATTAAATTTTTTCTTTCCATTGCTTGTAAATGTTAATTCGATTGCCGCTTGATTAATATCTCCCCTATCAACTGATAGTACTTGAACGACTTCCAAATCCTCTTGAATAAGGACAAGACCTTCTCCTGAAAAAGACCATGTGCGATTTCCATCCTTTTCATAGGATTTTATCAACCAGTTTGGAATTTCCTCATTTAAATGAGATAAGTTTTTGAAATAACGTCCTGTCCACCCAAGTTGGTCAAACCCTAAATAATGAGATGCCACTTTTCGAACTGAAGTATTTGTAGGAGAAGAGATTGAATTAAACTCCATAATCAGTGGTACCCCATGCATACTCACCGCATTATGAATAGATGCCCACTCGTTAGCGTTTAATCCACCTATATTTTCATGACTAGCTATTTCAGAGACTCCGTAAGTGTCTGCTACATAAATTAAATCTTTCGCACGAAGATCTTCAGGTATATTTTGAAAGATTGCTTTACCTTTTTTATAAACTACACCCACATAATCATCTTTTACTTGATAGGCCTGTCCATTCGTCTTTTTAATGTGCAAATGATTCAGTAACCATGTAAAGCCCATATGTTCACGTAAATCACCATCTGCAACGGTTTTGTCTATTATAAGAATATTTGCCTCTTTTGCTTGTTGGTCTTGCCAAAACCATATCGCAAGCGGGGTCAGCAGAATGATAATGAATACAACAATCCAATTCATTAATTTCATCTTTTGCACCTACTCTCTATTCTGATTGTCTTCATTTTACAGTTAACATAAACTAAAGACCTACTCTTTCGAACTTTAAATGTATAAAAATTTTTTCCTCGTTAAATATTCCTATACAATATTTGTTATACTACTTGTATAGCTTATGAAAAAGAGGTGGTTCATGTGGAAATTCCATATACTCAAATGCTAAAACAACGTGTCCAAGATACCATTGTTTTATGGGAAAAGCATGACCAACTTTCTCATAAAGATATGTTCCTATTTTTCCATAGTTTAAAAGGGACTGCTGGAACAGTCGGACTTCATGAGTGGTCTATAAAAGCCGAGCGACTAATCCATTTATTTGAGCAAACTAACGAAGCAATAGTACCATCCCTATTAAAAGATATGGTTCTGCACGAACTAAAAAGTTTATTAATCATGGACGAACAAAAATTAGGTCTAGCGGAAGTCGCAAGTACAGGTGAAAAGAAGTATATCGTACTGATTATTGATAATGATATCGAATTTGTTTCCCTAGTGAAAGAGACGCTAGAAAAAGAGGATATTAGTGTTTTAGTTGCACCAACAGCAAAAAAGGGTCTTGAAATCTTTTTCACATTTCAACCGAATTTTATTTTAATGGACTTACGATTAACAGATGACAACGGTTTTAATGTATTAAAACAAATCTCCCCCCAAGCTAGGCAGCATTTTATCCCGATAGCTATAACTACTTCTAGCGCAACAAAAGAAAATGGAAAGCTTGCATATGAGCTTGGAGCAACTGATTTCATTGAAAAACCAATGGATATTGACATTTTTGTTCCATATGTGAAAAGTCGAATTCAAAACAAAGAAAAAATCTTACAATATATTGGAACTGATGAATTAACTGGTGCCTTAAACCGAAAACAACTAACTAGCACTACCCCTTACCATATTCAGATGCATAACCTTTTAGGAAAACCGCTTTCCATTGCGATGCTTGATTTGGATCATTTCAAAAAAGTAAATGACACATACGGTCATTTAGTCGGTGATGATGTGTTAAAATGCTTTGCTAAAACAATTCAAGATGAATGTGATCAAAATGAACTCTTGTATAGATATGGTGGAGAAGAATTTACGTTATTATTTTTAAATAAAACAGCTGATGAAGCTAAAAAAAGAGTAGAAAAGTTCCGATCCTTATTTAGTAAAAAGCAATCGGACAATCTTACTCTTCAGAGTCATGTTACCTTTTCTGCAGGGATCAGCTCTTTACAACATAATCAAACCCACATACAACAAATGCTAGAGGAAGCTGACTATGCGCTCTATCAATCTAAACATGCGGGACGCAATTGTACGACTGTTTTCAAGAAAGATGTGAAGCCATCAATTCATAAAAATCGATTACATATCTCGATTATTGATGACGACTTAATTGTACGGAATTTATTAACATCCCAATTCTCTAAATGGCAACATCCTCGATTTGAGGTGATTGTATCTGAATATGAAAGCGGCACAGATTTTGTAAATTCCAGTTGGTACCATGAAGGACAGGATCATATTTTGCTTTTAGATTTCTTAATGCCAAATATGACTGGTGTTGAAGTAATTGAATATGTGCGCAGCAACTTCCCTTCAAATAGTGTTTTAATATCCATGCTTTCAGCTCAAAAAGAAGAAGAAAAAATCTTACAAGCATTACACCTTGGAGCAGATGACTATCTATTAAAACCTTTTCACACCAAAGAAGTCATTATGCGCATACAACGCTTAGCCGAACGACTATTCTTATCATAAAGGAGTTTTACAAATGGATGATAAAAAAAGAATCTTAATCTCCGATGATGACGAGATTATTCGCATGTTAATCGCCGACTCCTTAGAAAATAATGAATGGATCGTGGAAGAAGCCTGTGATGGGAAAGAGGCTTTAGAGAAGCTAACAAATCATCACTACCACTTAGTGATTATCGATTTTATGATGCCTTATTATACCGGGATTGACGTCATCGAAAGAATCCCAGCACACATCAAAAAAGAGATTACTGTCATTATGTTAACTGCCAAGTCACAAATAGAAGACAAACAATTAGCGACAGCTACAGGCGTAGATCATTTCGTTCAGAAACCATTTAGCCCTACCGCATTATATCAACTGATTGCCACTATTTTTTCAAAATGAAAGGGCACAAATGTGGCCCTTAGACTGTAGATAAACTCATTAATTTTGAGTTTATCTACAGTCTTTTTTTATTTAAACTAAAATTAAGACGCATCATTTGGAATCTGAGCCTTTTCCTGCGGACGAACACCTCAATCTCCTCGACCTAGAGATCTGCGGGGCTTTCACCATCCATTTTTTCCGCGAAAGTGGCTCTGATTCCTTTTTCTATTTAAAATAATTGCTTGAGGTGACTAAAATGCTTTTAAAGCATGATTTCATTCAATGAGATCAAGTTGAAATGATTGCTTTAGACCAACTTGTACCCATGAACCACCATGTCCGCAAAATTGAGGCTGCGCTTGATTTCTCTTTTATTTATAAATTGGTAG
>JBFGKX010000148.1:0-6104 GCA_041576455.1 Paenisporosarcina sp.
GTCCCACAGGAGTCGGTCATTTCAATTCTATTTTTTTAAGCATAGCTCTTCATATGATTTTAATAGAAAAATGGTTGGTTATTACTGAAGACTCCTGCGGAAAAACGGAACAAGCTAGACCCCACAGGCTCAGCTGTCATCGACAGTTGAGTCGAGGAGACTAGCGTTTCGTCCGCGGAAAGCGAAAGAAATAACCAACCATCTTCTTTTTAGAGAGAGTGCTGAGATAAATTCATGAATTGACCGCTTTCCGTGGGCTCGCGCCGAACTAACTCGAGCTCTGCTCGAGTGGATTTCGACGTCTTCGCTTTCCCACAGGAGTCGGTCATTTCATTTCTATTTTTTTAGCATACCTCTTCATATGATTTCAATAGAAAAATGGTTGGTTATTTCTGAAGACTCCTGCGGAAAAACGGAACAAGCTAGACCCCACAGGCTCAGCTGTCATCGACAGTTGAGTCGAGGAGACTAGCGTTTCGTCCGCGGAAAGCGAAAGAAATAACCAACCATCTTCTTAATAGAGACTTTCGAACTCAATGTTTTACTTTTGTATTGAATAATATTCTTGTGTTAAGACACCTGAGATTATGAAACTCTCCACTCTATCTCCCTATCCGTCTCTTCTGTTTTTCCCACTCAACCGCATTGGGATGGTAATTGAGCGAACTCTTTCCATAATTCGAGCGGCTTTCACTAGTTCTCGTTCGCCCTTACCTGAGTAGGCTAAATGTTCTTCTAATCCGTCATAATCAAAATTAGAAGTGATGAACGTTGGTAAATTTTCAGCCATTCTGTAATGCAAAACTGTTCCTAAAATTTCATCCCTCGTCCAACTCGATAAAGTTTCTGCTCCTAGATCATCCAACATTAAGACTGGTGCTTTTTTCACATAATCCACTTTTTCTTGCAGTGATTGATCTTGAATTGCATGTTTCATTTCGCGTAGAAACTCAGGTACATAGACGAGAACTGTTTTTATTTTTTGTTCTGCCAATTCATTTGCTAATGCTCCAAGCACATAGGACTTTCCAACACCAAACTCTCCATATATGTAAAATCCTTTCGAAGGCAATTGACCCGTCGATTTGACTTCTTCCATGAAAGTATTTGCTGCTGTTCCTAGATGAATCCGGGTATTGTGATCATAGGTTACTGTTGAAAGTCTCGCTTGTAAAACGTCTTTAGGCATATGCATACTTGAAATCATTGCAGATACATGACGTCTCTCATCCTCAACGATTTTCTGACGACATCTGACATAGTCAAGATCAATTGATCCACGAATGATTGTTAAATTCGGCACATAACCTTTCATAATATTATGGCAAGAGGCCACATTTTCACACGTTTCACAATCGTGACTTTGAGTTGTATACTCATATAGTTTACCGAGTCCTCGGTCCACCATATCCTTATTTACCACTTCATTATGTTTACTTAAAAAAGCTTGAACTCCTTGATCTTCAAGAATTTCTGATTTCATTTTTTCATAACGTTCTGTGAATGCAGGTGCATTTACTACTCGTTTTAATGTTTCACTAATTGGTTCCATTCGATTTCGCCTGCCCCTCTGTTACACCGAGTTTCTCAAGCAATTGCTGTTTTTTCGCTTCCCAATCATCTGTTACTTCGTTTTCAACCACTTGTTTTGAAGACCTTGTCTCTTTTGCTTTATAAAACCACTCTGGCACTTTCTCATCACGCACGTTTTTTCGTTTATAAGATGTGGTTTTGGGAGAGTTTTGCCAATCTAAATATTGATCATGTTCTTTTCGTGAAATATTTATCGCTTGTTCAGCTGTTTGTATATTTTCACGTTGCCAATGGGCAGCAATTTTTTGAACATAATTTTTATTTAATTTCATTTTCGCACGAATTAACACAAACTGCAGAAGTACATTGACAACTGATGGTGGGAAACCATACTTGAATATTAATTCATTTGCCAAATCCACTTCGATTGGAAGTGGCTCTTTGCCATTTGATAAGTCCCTCAACACTTCAATTGGAGGCGTTTCTTCTAAATATTTAATGAGAGATTGGTCTTTGGACATTACTGTACTTTCAGGTTTCTCTTCATTTTGACTTTGATGCCCTAAATTCCGTGAAAGTTTAGGGGGTTTAGAGGAAATCGAAAGTTTGTAATAATCGGCCGCGGTTTTTTTCAAGCGATCTTCTGTTAATCGATTTTGGTCATCCATTGACATCATTAATACTTTTTGCATATCAATTGCATTTAAAGAATATAAAAAAGCTACTTTAGCAATTAATTCTTTAATCGGTAAAGTCAAAACGCTAGACGGTATCATTACTTCTGATAAACCAGATTTAAGCAAATCAAAATCAAAATCCATCGTGTAAAAAGGCAATTTTGTTGGTCGACTATGTTGCTCCATCTGCCCAGGTTCAAAAACATGTCCTAATTTTGTGTAATCATGGTTACTCTTAAAGACATCTTTTAAGTCTCGTGAAATGTTTTCGTAACCACTTTGACTTGTTTGTTTTTTCATAAATCGCTCTCTTATCCGAAGGTACGCTTTCTCATGAACCACGCTATATAGGGATGTGGCTAAAATCGGCTCACTAAAGAAAGATGCCGCATCGAGAGGCGGCACCAATTCATAAATAAAAAGGCGTTTATCTTGATGATCTTTTTTCCAAGTTTTAAGTAACCCGATGGCTTCAAGTGCAACACGTGCATCAAAAATCTTCTTTAGTGACATGTTTAGAACATCCATTAAGTAATAATGTGTTAATTCTTCTATGACTTGGCCTTCTGATTCCGCCCACAAAGTACTGTACAAGCTCATTGCATCTGAGCCAATTATTGGTTTATACAACATGGTTACAAGTTGACGATCGATTTCAGCAAGTCGATTAGGCATTTGGATGATGAAGCTATCTACTGGTTGAAGTTCTTTAAATAAAAGTTGCATGCCGCATCGCCCTCCCTTTCCTTACTGTTTATCTTCTGGGTTTTTCTTTAATAAATCCTTTAATTCATCAATAAATACATTAATGTCTTTGAATTGACGATAGACAGAAGCAAATCTGACATATGCCACTTCATCAATTGAAGCTAAACGATCCATGACCATCTCACCAACGTCCTCGGACTTCACTTCAGAGTTTCCGATTCGACGTAAGTCTTTTTCAATCGAAAAGACGACTTCTTCAAGTGTTTCAAGGGATACAGGTCGTTTTTCACATGCACGAATTATTCCACGCAAAACTTTTTCATGACTAAATTCTTCTCGTGACCCATCTTTTTTCACTAGAATCAATGGCATTTCTTCTACTTTTTCAAAAGTAGTAAAACGAAACCCACATTCTTCACATTCTCTTCTTCTACGTATTGCTTTATTATCGTCAACTGGTCTTGAGTCAACGACGCGTGTTCCATTATATTGACAAGCTGGACATCTCATATAATTATCTCCCGAATTCATTATTCATTTAGTGTACCTATTATAACAAAAATCCTCGAATAAAATCGAAAAAGCAGAGGAATTTCTCCCTCTGCTTACTCAATTCACATTTTAGTTGTTATGCATGTGCTGTTACAAGTGGTTTTCCAGCTGTAACAGGACCCATACCGCGTGGAATTTCTGTCATTTCACGAGTTTGAGATCCAAGTGCATCAGCAATATATTTAGCAGCAATTGTTGGATCTAAATCGCCACATGTATATACATCAATACTTGCGTAACCGTGTTCTGGGAAGCTATGTATCGTTAAATGTGATTCTGAAATAATCACGACTCCACTTACACCTTGTGGTGCAAATTTGTGGAATGCTACTTCACGTACTTCTGCTCCTGATTTAAGCGCTGCTTCAACAAATGTACGTTCGATGAATGTTACATCGTTCAATTTGTCAAACTCGCACTCCCATAGTTCTGCAATAACATGACGCCCCATTGTTTCCATGGTTCGTTTCCCCCTTTGATAAGTTTATTTTTTTTGGTTTTTGAATCATCAAAGTCGACTACCACGGGGGAAAGTTAGTCCAGAGAGGTCCTAACCCTTTAAGCAGTCAAGTGTGTACACGTAAAGTACACGATTTACATTATATGACGTATTTATATAGAATGCAAGTACATAAAAAATTCCTTTCTACTTCTTAATAAAAGTAGAAAGGAATTCTTCTATAACTTCACTTTATCTTTAATTGCTGCGCCAACTTTTTTGGTTAAATCCACTACGCGAGCTGAATATCCCCATTCATTATCATACCAAGCAAGAACTTTTACTTTTCGAGTTCCAATAACCATGGTAGTTAATCCATCAATAATAGCTGAGTGTGGATTAGTATTAAAATCAATTGATACTAAAGGTTCTTTCGTTAATGCAAGAATGCCTTTCATTGCCCCTTGTGAAGCTTCAATAAATGCGGCATTTACTTCATCTACTGTAACATCAGTTTTTAAATCGACGACTAAATCGACTAAAGATACATTAGGAGTTGGTACTCGAAGAGACATTCCATGTAATTTCCCGTTTAGCTCAGGTAATACTAATGATAACGCTTTCGCCGCTCCTGTAGAGGTAGGAATGATTGACTGACCACAAGCACGAGCACGACGTAAATCTTTATGTGGATTGTCAAGATTCTTTTGATCATTTGTATACGCATGAATAGTTGTCATTAATCCATTCTCAATGCCAAATGTATCGTTTAAGACTTTAGCTACGGGCGCTAAACAATTCGTTGTACAACTTGCATTGGATATAACATCGTGTTTTTCTATTTCTAGTTGATCATCATTTACACCCATAACAATGGTTACATCTTCATTTTTACCAGGTGCTGTTAAGATTACTTTTTTGGCACCCGCATCTAAATGTAATGCCGCTTTTTCACGGTCATTAAATTTTCCAGTTGCTTCAATAACGATATCAATGTTCATTTCTTTCCATGGTAACTGTAATGGATCCCGTTCACTTACAAGATGAACACGTTTACCATTTACGATTAATGCTTTTTCTTCTACAATCACCTCACCCGAAAAAGGGCCGTGATTTGTGTCATACTTTATCAAATGTGCTAACGTTTCAGCAGGATAACTTGCATTAATTGCCACCACATTTAAATCATTTTGAAGAATTGCCTGACGAAATACCATACGACCAATACGGCCAAAACCATTGATTGCAATAGAAGCTGACATGAAAAATCCCCCTACAAGTATGTTATACTCTTAAACTTTTTTCTTTTAATAGTATAACACATTTAAATTTAAGATAAACACCTAGTTGCCACTTTGGAAATGTTCCATTTTTCTGAAAGCGGGACGCTATATGTCCCACTCCGATAAAATTCGCTCTAATTGTTCTTTAGATTGTTCCAATGAGCCATTGTTATAAATGACTGCATCGGCACCTTTTTCTTTCTCTGAAATTGGTAATTGTGACTGTATCCTTGCAATCGCCTCTTCAATCGTCAATGTATTTCGCTTCATCAAACGAGATAATTGCATTTCTTCCGTAACTGAAACGACGATTATTTTATCAACAAAATGTTGAAGGCGGCTTTCAAATAAAAGCGGGATATCCATGATAATATTTGGGTGTCCCTGGTCAAACAATTCATCTCGCTGACGTACCATTTCTGCACGTATTGCTGGATGGATTACATCGTTTAATTGTTTTCTCTTCGCAGGATCATGAAATATGAGCTGACCCAATGCCTCCCGATTTAATGTAGAGTTTGCATGGAGCACTTCATCTCCAAATAAACCATGTATTTTTTGCAATGTAGCAGTGCCTGGTTCGACGACTTGTCGCGCGACCAAGTCAGCATCAATAATCGGAAACTCTTTTTCCTTAAACATGGCTGAAATTGTGCTCTTTCCACTCGCGATGCTACCTGTTAAACCAATAATCATTAATTGTTCATCCTTTAACGTTGACATGAAGGACAGTACCAAGAGTTCCTTCCTCCAAGAACAACTTGTTTTATCGGGCTTGTGCAAGTTGGGCACTGTTTCTTTCCATACATTTGCAAGCGTTCTTGCATATTTCCCGCTTCTCCATTAATGTTTCGATAATCAGAAATAGAACTGCCGCCTGCTAAAATACTTTCTTTCAACACATCTACAATA
>JBFGKX010000149.1:0-6082 GCA_041576455.1 Paenisporosarcina sp.
ACGAAAAATGGGAAAACTAATGACAATCATTTTTCTTTAATTATGTGTTTTCAACATGTGTATTACACGTGAAAAAGATTGTGAACAATTTTTATCTCTCCGAGTGAAAGAAGACCTGCGAAGGGAGTGATTGATCCAAAATAAACGAATTATTCACCAAACGAATTTGAAACGAAAATTATTATTTGCAATTAAAGAATGTCCTCAACCCTTAGAACGGTAAGGAATTTCAATGGAATATGGAATTGTTTTTCATTCCAGTTGTAGGGCTTCTCCTACCGAATAAGTGAAATTTTCTTCAAAAAAGAGTATACTTACTATAAGAGAACTTTTAGAAGAGGTGAAGAATGGATAATAATCAAATTCCTAGTGCCGTTAACAAGGACTTTTTGACAAAAGATTTAGGGTTAATTCAACATTTAAATACAACCATTTTTAAGAAACGTGATTTTTTTGTACTGTCACCATCTGTTCAAAACAAGTCTAATGGATTTGATTTAAGAGAAGTTAGTTTAAATAAATACAACCGCATTGCTCATAATGGCTATCTATTGATTCGCTACAAAGAGCGTTTCTTAATCGCGAAGCTTGCCAATTTCAGAAAAAAAATGATGCGTGAAGAATTAAAAGCAACAAGTACTTCGAAAACATCTCATTGGAAGTTTATTGTTAAAGAAACTCCAACATTACATGTTGTAAGTCAGACTGACAGTGATGAAACGTATCAATTACAAGAACCATCGAGCAACCAATTAATTAAATTCTTTCAATAAATAAACGAAAGCATGCGCATATTGCGTATGCTTTTTTTTGATGATTCAATAGGTCTTTTTCAGACGTCGTGACTAGTTTTTCAGACGTCGCCCACCATTATTCAGACGTCAGCTACATTTTTTCAGACGTCGAAATCGATAAGTCAGACTGAGCATGTTCTGTTTATTCCAATAAGAAGTTCATGCGCTTTTTTAAAAATGTATCATTTTAACGTTTATCCGCTTACAACCTTGTGAATGTGGGTATGTGTAAGACACAACACTAAAACGGGAGATGTTATGATGAATCATCAAGTCGAATTATCCAACCTTACATTAGCATATCAAGATGCTGGAGAAGGCGATGCAATTGTATTATTACACGGCTTTTGCGGGAGTCATGCATACTGGGAAAAAATAATTCCCACTTTATCTGAAACGTATCGCGTTATTGTGCCAGATTTACCTGGTCATGGACAGTCTACGTTTCCTGCGGGAAATTATGAATTGGAATATATGGCAGATACGTTAAACGAGTTACTCGACTACTTAAAAGTAGAGAAAGTTACGTTATTTGGTCATTCATTAGGTGGATACATTACATTAGCATTTGCCGAGAAATATGAAGAACGGTTAGAAGGGTTTTCCCTAATTCATTCAACGGCG
The DNA here is from genome assembly GCA_041576455.1 of Paenisporosarcina sp. Lineage (GTDB taxonomy): Bacteria > Bacillota > Bacilli > Bacillales_A > Planococcaceae > Paenisporosarcina. The sequence goes on from JBFGKX010000149.1 coordinate 1,419, forward strand.
TATCCTGATTCAGAAAAAGCCAAGACAGGTCGAGAAGCAACAATTGAAAAAGTGAAAAATGAAGGCGTACAAGCTTTGATTGATGAGCTTATTCCTAAATTGTTTGCTGCTGAGAATTTGGAGACAAATACAAAAGAAGTTGAACATGCAAAAAACATTGGGTATGAAACAACTGAAGAGGGAGCAATTGGCATGTTAGAGGCAATGAAAAGTCGACCAGACCGAAATCATGTCCTCAAAAACAGCAAACTCCCTGCCCTCTTAATTGCAGGGGAACAAGATCAAATCATTCCTCCTGAAAAGACATTTTCAGTTCATAAAGAAACGATATCTCAAGCCTTAATTAAAGGGGCAGGTCATATGAGTATGATGGAAAAACCAAATGATCTCATGTCAGAAATGCAGCAATTTCTAAAATGATCCATGGATAAGTTGTTGAAGGTCAACTCAGGTAATTACATCATGATAAAAAAAGAGGGCGTACACCAAGTCATCAAGGATGACTTAATGTATGCCCTCTATTAATTGGCTAGCAATTGGATTAGTAACACTGAAACGATGTAATTCTTCTTAAATCTGTCCCATAATAGTTCCATCTATAGCCATTCCATCTATAGCCGGCAATGGACTCTCTTCCAACATAAGTGGGGAAGAACCAGAAGGATCGACCATTTCTTAACCACACGTATGTGAAGCGATACAAACAACCACGAATTGCACCTGGATCTACAGCATAAAGCTCCGCTCCACCTCTAGCTCTAGTTTGTAGTTGTGGAATATAAGATGGGGGTGGACCAGATGGTGCTCCTTGAGGAGTTTGCCTCCTTCTGCGACCCCTACCAAATGGTGGCCCCATTTGACCAGGAAAGTTTGGATATTCAAAGGGCGGCCCTCCCTGACCTGGAAAGTTTGGATATCCGAAAGGCGTCCCACCTAGTCCAGGAAAATTCATACCCCCATTGGGCGATTCGTCATTATCAGAGAATGGGAAATTTGGAAAAAGACGATTAACCATAAAATTACCTCCTTTACGTTTCATTCAAGTTAGTATATGAAAGAGTAAAAAAGAATTTTAGGTGTTTTTGTAAAACATTAGAATAAACTAGCAGATAATCAGATCTTGTGGGGCATTTGACGTTCACTAAACTAGATTAGTTCAGCATTTAAGGCAAATGTGAGATAGCTCCATTTGTTCATAAAATTCTAATTCAGCAACCACAATATTACTTAGAGTACATAAAAATATACACAGAGCACATGGAATGAAGTGCCGAGCATAATAAAGATGTGAAATATTTCATGGAATCCTACGTATTTAGAGTGCAAGAATTTGGGTTTAGCCCCGTAAATAATGCCCCCAATTGTGTACATCACACCACCTAAGATGAGCAACCAAAGTCCGGTCGAGCTTAAGATTTCAGCTAGGGGACGAGCTAAGAATACAATAATCCAACCCATCGCGATATAAAGACCCGTTGAGAGCCACCTTGGACTATTAAACCAAAACATTTTAAATAAAATACCAGCGATTGCGAGACAAGTTACAATGAGGAATAAGGTCATTCCAATCGCCCCATTTAGTGAGATTAAGCAAAATGGTGCATACGATCCCGCAATTAATAGATAAATCATTGAGTGATCGACTCTTCTAAAGAAAGCGATGACTCGGTCTTTCGCGAAGATCATGTGATATGTGGCAGATGCGGAATATAATAAAATCATGCTGACCCCGAATATTGTAATTGCGACAAGATGTAAAAAAGGGGAGTTGCTCATTGTTGCTTTGGCTATCATCGCAATTAACGCAAAGAAAGATAAAATTGCCCCTATTAAATGGGACAATCCATTAAATGGTTCTCGAACATAACGACTCATTTTATAAATACCTCCATAACTACAAGTAGTTTGTTATACTATGTGTAATCATATGATTAAATCATCATCTAGTCAACATTTACGAACTGTCTGTATTGCGTTACACTTATTCTCATAAATGCAAATAAAATCAGAGGGTGCTTTATGGATAATACACAAGAAATACTCACAAAAATTTCTCCGGAAAATAATATTTCACTTCAAGAAATGCCAGATATTGATTTATATATGGATCAAGTAATTCAATTGTTCGATCATAGGTTTAAAGGCACGACCCGCAACGAAGAAGAAAAAGTATTAACAAAAACGATGATTAATAATTACGCTAAATCAAAACTGTTCATTCCCATCAAAAATAAAAAATATTCTAAAAAACATCTCATGTTAATTAGCCTAATTTATCAACTAAAAGGTGCTTTATCCATGAACGATATTAAAACAACATTAGATGTCATAAATTACAAACTAACTACTGAAGAGTTTGAACTCGAAAAATTTTATGATAGTTTCCTATCGATTCAACAAAGAAATGCAGGAGACTTTCACCAAGAATTTCAACAACGGGCAAACGACGTTCACAATGAAGTGGCCAAGTTGAAAGATAACGATGCTGAAAAATTAGAGAAAATACTTCTTATTACATCTCTCGTCAATATCAGCAATTCTTACCGCAAAGCAGCAGAACTGTTAATTGATGAATTAAAAGAAGTAGCGGATACGCCAGTTACTAAAAAAGAGTAAATGTAATAAAATTTTAATCTGCATCCTAGAAGGAGTGACATATGTGTTAGAACAAGCGAAAAAATATTTACAAACTTATTTTGGATATGAATCATTCCGAAACGGCCAAGAACAAATAATTAATCAAGTACTAAAAGGTGACAACTCAATTTGTGTAATGCCAACGGGTGGCGGGAAATCGATATGTTATCAAATTCCTGCACTTGTTTTAGAAGGAACTACAATTGTGGTATCTCCTTTAATTTCATTAATGAAGGACCAGGTCGACACTTTGATTGAAGCAGGTATTCATGCGGCATATATTAATAGTTCATTAAGTCATGAAGAAGTCCGTGAAGTCATGTATGATGTGCAACGCGGTGCTGTTAAACTTTTATATATCGCCCCAGAACGTTTGGATTCTCAAGTGTTTTTAAATGAACTACGTGATATTCCAGTGCCACTTATTGCAGTAGACGAAGCTCACTGTATTTCGCAATGGGGTCATGACTTCCGACCGAGTTATCGCCTAATTAGCAGAATGACTGAATTATTTCCAAATACGCCTACAGTACTTGCATTAACTGCCACAGCTACACCACAAGTCCGTGACGATATATGTCGAATTCTCCATATTGCGGAAGAAAATACGGTGATGACTGGTTTTGAAAGGTCCAATTTAACCTTCTCGGTCGTCCGTGGACAAGACCGTGAAAAGTTTGTTAAAGATTATGTGAGACAAAATGACAACGAATCCGGCATCATCTATGCAGCGACTCGGAAAACAGTCAATCATGTTTATGACATGCTTCAAAAACGAGGAGTAAGTGTCGCAAAGTATCATGGTGGAATGATGGATGAAGATCGAAGTTACGAGCAAGAACGGTTCTTAAAAGATGAGGTTCAAGTAATGGTGGCAACAAATGCATTTGGGATGGGCATCGATAAGTCGAACATTCGCTATGTCATTCATTATCAACTGCCTAAAAACATGGAGAGTTATTACCAAGAAGCAGGACGAGCGGGACGTGATGGATTGCCCAGTGCCTGTGTTGTGCTCTATGCATCACAAGACGTACAAACACAACGATTTTTAATTGACCAAGCACAAGACCCAAGTCGAATTCCAGGTGAGCTTATTAAGTTGCAAGGAATGGTGGACTATTGCCACACCGAGAATTGTTTGCAACAATTTATCATTCACTATTTTGGTGATACGGATGCTACTATTTGTGGCCAATGTAGTAGTTGTACGGATCAACGTGAAAGCCAAGATGTGACAGAAGACGTTCAGATGGTTCTCTCTTGTGTAATTCGAATGGGACAAAAATTTGGTAAAATGTTAACAGCTCAAGTGCTGACGGGTTCTCGGAATAAAAAAGTTTTGGAATTTGGATTTGAAAGACTGTCAACTTACGGCATCTTAAAACACTATAATGCTAAGGAAGTAGCAAATTTAATGGAATTTATGATTTCTCAAGATTTGTTAGCTGTTGAGCAAGGTTCTTTCCCAACGATTTACGTAACCGAATTAAGTAAGGACGTATTAAAAGGGAATCGCAAAGTGTTACGAAAAGGTGCTATCGTGACCCAACAAGTGACAGACAACGATCCCTTGTTTGAAGAACTTCGTATACTTCGGAAGCGATTAGCCGACGAATCCAATGTGCCCCCATTTGTTATTTTCTCAGATAAAACACTGAAGGATATGTGTGCCAAACGACCAACAACGAATGAAGAATTCTTAGAAGTAAGCGGGGTTGGTGCAAATAAACTTGAGAAATATGGGAAAGCCTTTTTAACAGCCATCAATCAATAATAGGAAAAAAAATGGCCTTCTTTTTATAAGAAGGCCGCAGACTGTAGACAAACTCAATAAATTTTGAGTTTGCCTACAGTCTTTTTTCATTTGAAATTAACATATGACAAATCATTTGGAATCTGAGCCCTTTCCTGCGGACGAACACCTCAATCTCCTCGACCTAAAGGTCTGCGGGGCTTTCGGCATCCGTTTTTCCGCGGGAGTGGCTCTGATTCCTTTCCTTTTTAAAAAGTATTGCTTGAGGTGA
>JBFGKX010000150.1:0-6041 GCA_041576455.1 Paenisporosarcina sp.
CGAGATTAAACTAACGCGAGAGCAGTGGTTTGATATTTATCAAACATCCAAAGGGCATGAAATCGCCTAATAAAATTTAAACTGGTTGAAGGACTTGAGAGTGAGTAAATCCTCAAGTCTTTTTGTCGTTGCATGAATATATTAGTTAAGTCGTGGTTGAGGGAGAAGTAGGGAATTTTTATGCGTGAAAGCATGAAGCAAAATTGTGAAAACAGGATATATAGACATGGAAGTAGAAGGTATTAATTAGGAATATCGTTGATAAATTAAAGGAGAATTATCTGGATTTAATTTGGGTTATTTAACAAGCTAACAGCTCTAGAAGGGGAACGTGACATGCTAGTGAGCATCTTTTTAGATGCTGCTGCGCCAATGGAGGAGTTAGAAGAGTATGAGATCTATTGTGTGAATGTAACGGAAAGAAATCTAAATGCAGTTTTTGTCTATAAAGGGTGAAGCAACGAACAAGCCCTTCAAGCATCTCTCGCGCGAAGCTCAACACAAAAGGTAATGAAACGTGCGAGGCCAATTAGTACTGTAATGGAAAACATCTACACCCGGAATCCAATAGGAGGGAAGGGCATTTAAAGAAGTACTGATTTTTCTTTTTTTACTAAAAGGGGCTACACGTGAATACGCAAATAATCAAATTAATTAAACCAACTTAAGGGAGAATTTTCTAAATTCAGCTTGTGCGAAGAATCCTACAACTTTTTACTTGTAATAAAGAACCATATATTGTGAACTATTTCAGTTATTTTATGGTCAAGAATCGTAAGTAAAGGGGGAGAATTTATCGTGAAGTGGTTGATGTACGCAATTTTTAATGCCCTTTATTTTATCGTCACCTTATTTGGGTTAGGGCCTGTCTTGTTTGCGGACGGAAGTAATCAAGAAAAAATGATGACGTTGGGATTCGTTATTTTGATTTATGTTATTTTGTCGATTGTTTTTATGAGATGGATGATTAAAAATCAGATGAATACATGGCTGATATATCCAGCTTTTGTTTTCATCCTTTTGGTCGTGATTTTTTTTAATGGAAGCTAGATGCTGTTTCATTAAAAAATTGTCCTCAAATAGGTTGATTTTCTTAAATTAATTAACAAAGAGATAAATGATGGATGTGGGCATCTAGGGGGTTATCTAAATAATGATAATCCCTTTTCCGCTTGGAAATCAATTGGATTCCCAAACTTGAATTTACAATATTAGGCTTTTACATAGAATACACTTGAATATTTTAGTTTTTGTACAGTCATGGCTGAAATGGGGTTTTAACTTGTTTGAAATGGGAGATTTACTCGTTCGTAAGATTGAAAAAAGAGATAATGTTTTAATAGCCAAATGGCTTTCAGACCCAGAAGTTCTAGAGTTTTATGAAGGAAGGGACAACGCGTTTGATCTAGAAAAAGTGAATAAAGTGTTCTTTGTCAATGATGATAATGAAGTTAAATGTATTGTCGAATTTAAAGGGAAAGCAATTGGGTATATTCAATATTATCAATTGGATCAACAAACGAAAAAAGATTATGGATATCTGGATGAACATATTTATGGGATCGATCAATTCATTGGTGAGGTCGAGTATTGGAATAAAGGAATTGGAACAGTACTTATTAAATCTATGGTTCATTATTTAATTGAGTATAAAAAAGCGGAACGAGTCGTTATGGATCCTCAATTAAGAAATGCGAGAGCGATGAAATGTTATGAAAAGTGTGGATTTAAAAAAATAAAAATTCTCCCGAAGCATGAACTTCACGAAGGAGTACACCAAGATTGTTGGTTGATTGAATACAAGAAATAAACTATTGGATGGAACTTGTTCATGACTATCTGGTAGGTTTTTAAACATTCAACAGAGCTCAATTGTAAAAATTACAACTAAACATATAATAATTACAACTAAATCGAAAAATATTATAACTAAATTTACGTATTTATAAAAAATGACAGTTCATTTCCACCTCAACGCCCTATCATGGCTCGAAGATTTCCTTAAATTCAATACTGCTCTATATCAGAGCTTAAACATAAGAAGTGGAAATCATTTTATTGGGTGTTTTGAATAATCATTTCAAAACATGCTTTTTCCTTTTGCCCTTTCATCAAGATTTTAAAATCGAAGTGAAGATAAAATATGTACAAAACGTTTTAGCCTTTGTTTTTTTGAATAGTGTTGTTTCAAACACACATACTATATTTTGTACGAGATATCGCACTGTTAAAAAACGTGATTATATGAGGAGGAAAAGGGTTTTGGGGATATTATCTGGACATTCAAAAGATGAACCATTACATGATGGAGAAGTATTTGGTGTTTGGTCATATATGATTGCGAATAATGGTTTATTAAGTATTTACCAAGCATTCATCAATCATGCAGGAGATAAAGACTTAATCTCAATGTTAGAAGATGCAGTGAAGATGATGAAAGAAGAAAATAAATTAACAGCCGAATTGCTTAAAATAAATGGCATTGCTTTACCGCCGGCGTTGCCGGACCGCCCAGTTGCTTCTGCAGAGGAAATTCCAGTGGGTGCCCGTTTTGCAGACCCGGAAATTAGTGCCATTTTAGCTATGAATTCATCTCAAGGTTTAGTCGCCTGCAGTTTAGTAATGGGACAAGCTATTCGAGAAGACATTGGCATGATGTTTGGGCAATTCCATGCGAGCAAGGCGATGTTTGGAGCGAAATTATTACGAATGAACAAAGAAAAAGCGTGGATCGTTCCACCTCCACTTCACTATGCCCCTACTAGCGCTAACTAATTAAATTAAATACTCATGCCCCTACCATATAGAAGTCCGTGGATTTCAATATAGAAAGGATGAAAAGCGATGAAGAAAGATGTCTTTACGGAAGAAGATCGACAACTGGCAGACACGCCGTATATGGACAATCCAGAACAAGTGATGACGGATAAAGTGAGTCTCTTTGATATGCACGAAGATATGAAAACAGTGGATACCATCTCTGTAAATGAGTTAAATAAAGCAGTCATTAACGATCCTTATCGTAAGGTAACAAAAGATCCTGCTGCCAACGAAGAAATTCATCCGAATTAAAGAAATAATGAGTCATCAAAAGCAGCCGAAATTGTATCTTCGGCTGCTTGTTTTCTATGAAAAGGGAGTCGATTCTTTCTTTTATCAAAATAATATCTTTCAGATTAATGACGCTTTAGTTCTGTTTCTGCTTAGTGATATCGAAATCTCATAGTTCATTCTAAGAAGTATTGAATCAATAAAAATTGATATAAAAGCAACATGGCAAAACGAAACCTAATTTTTGTATGTAAAACGCTAGGAAATCTAAATTAAATTCCATTGGATTGATACAAAACAATTCGCCAACCGTCTGGATCTTCTATTGTAACCCCATTTCGATGCCAATAAGGATTTTCTGGGGCCACTTCAGGATAGCCCATAGATTGAAGTCGAGCCTTCATGTGCTCGATTTCTTTTTCATTCGGTATATAAAAAACCATTAAGTTATCCTTTGTCGGGGCGGGACATGGACTGCCATGGACATGTTGCGTGAACTCCAAATGAACTTCACTATCTGGTAAACCAAACATGACCCCATCATATCCCTCATGATTTTCAAAACCTCCAATTCGATGTAAGCCCAATCCCTCTTCGTAAAACTTAATGACTTCATTAAATCGATCTGTGGGGCGTGCAAGTCGTAATTGCACCCAATTTTTCATGTGAAAACCTCCTAATCTTTTAAGATTATTATCAGATAAATAATGCAATAATAAAATTCTACGAAGGGCGGAGAAATCCCTCCGCCTTTTGAATGTTTTCAAAACCTGTAAATCTTAACGAGAAAAGTTCAATGCCTGATTAGTTTTATCATTCATTTCTTGTAACGTTACCAAGGACGGAACATAAACGAAGATGGAGGCCTTACAGTTACTGAATAGGGGGGCTTTAAATAATTTTTAGTGTTCGTATTTGCCGATAGAAAATTTACCTGAAATGGATGTTTGAAAAATTAGTAGTTTACTTTAAGTTTCACAGAAACGATCTAAGTCTCTTTCTGTACGGTGAATCGTAAGGTGACATATTCGTATATATTAAGGAAGTAGATATAATGAGTAGAAGAATTATTAATACATAAATATTATTTTGTTGGAAAAGGGGGTTGAGTGATGTTGCAGAAACCTGATGAATCAGGCGGTATTAAAAATCAGAATGATTCGATACAGAGTTATTTAGATTCTCCAGAAAAACAACAATGGCTTTACAAACGAACGCTGTTCATCGTGGTGTTATCTCAAATCTTTGGAGGAGCGGGTCTTGCAGCTGGAATTACAGTGGGAGCTTTGCTGGCTCAAGATATGTTGGGGACGGATAGTTTTGCAGGAGTGCCAGTCGCGTTATTCACACTTGGCTCTGCCGGGGCTGCACTAGTAGTAGGGCGGTTATCGCAACGGTTTGGACGTCGTACGGGACTCGCTGCAGGGTTCTTGACTGGTGGGGTTGGGGCAATCGGCGTAGTGCTAGCAGCTTTAACAAATCACATATTTCTTTTATTTGCAGCACTTCTCATCTATGGAGCGGGTACGGCGACTAACTTACAAGCTCGTTATGCAGGAACCGACTTAGCAAGTGCTAAGCAACGAGGTACAGCCATTAGTATTGCAATGGTCTCGACCACATTTGGTGCTTTCGCTGGTCCAAATTTAGTTGGTGTCATGGGCCGGTTTGCCACTTTCATTGGTGTCCCAGCATTAGCTGGGCCATTCATTTTAGCAGCAGCGGCATACACTGTTGCCGGGCTGGTGCTATTGGTTTTACTTCGTCCTGATCCACTTGTCGTTGCGAAAGCCATTGCGGATGAGCAAAGAATGAAAGACCTTCAACTAGATGATGGACCGAGTCAAGAGCAACCGATTAATCGTCGAGGCATTAGGTTAGGAGCTACTGTAATGGTGGTCACTCAAATGATTATGGTCGCAATAATGACGATGACTCCCGTACATATGCGTCATCATGGTCATGAATTGAGTGATGTCGGGTTAGTCATCAGTCTTCATGTTGCAGCTATGTATTTGCCTTCACTGATCACCGGCGTTCTCGTAGATAAGCTAGGTCGAATAGTCATGAGTTTAGCCGCAGGTGGAACATTACTAAGTGCTGGCATTGTTGCAGCTGTTGCACCTGCGGATTCTTTACTCGTTCTGATCATCGCACTTGCATTACTAGGACTCGGGTGGAATTTTGGTTTAATCAGTGGAACAGCCCTCATCGTAGACTCGACCAACCCCACGATTCGTGCTAAAACACAAGGGACGGTTGATGTCTTGGTCGCTTTAGCTGGCGTATCCGGAGGAGTTCTTTCGGGAGTGGTCGTCGCTCAAACTAGTTACGCTACCCTTTCTCTTGCAGGAGGATTATTATCCTTATTGTTTATCCCGGTTGTGATGTGGTCTCTTAACAAAGCGAAATAAAAGGTCTTTAAAATGAAAATATACCGTTGCGTTTAAATACGAAAAAACTAAGTCATTGCAAACTGAGTTCGGTTTGCATACAAAAGACAAGTATCGGCTATTTCTTACGCTTTCCGCGGACGAAACGCTAGTCTCCTCGACTCATCTGTCTAAGACAGCTGAGCCTGTGGGGTCTAGCTTGTTTCGTTCTTCCGCAGGAGTCTTCAGAAATAGCCGAGCATCTTTCTAGAGAAATATTAATGAAATGACCGACTCCCGTGGGAAAGCGAAGACGTCGACATTCATTCGAGAATAGTTCGAGTTAGTTCGGAACGAGCCAACGGAAAGCGGTTATTTAATGAATTTATCCCTCTATTGAATGCTATAACAAGGCAGCCTGTAATCTAAAGATCATTTATCCATTTAAAAGGGTAAAAACTAGAACCTTTATTTTGCCCTTTCTCAAAAAAGAGAAGTATCGGCTATTTCTTACGCTTTCCGCGGACGAAACGCCAGCCTCCTCGACTCAACTGTCGATGACAGCTGAGCCTGTGGGGTCTAGCTTGTCTCGTTTTTCCGCAGGAGTCTTCAGAAATA
>JBFGKX010000151.1:0-5955 GCA_041576455.1 Paenisporosarcina sp.
GACACGGCGTTAGCTGTCTGTGATATCTTGCATCGTGAACTGGAGCCCAGTGCGGTGGCAATTACAAATCAAACAGAGATTTTGGCGCATGTTGGTATTGCCAGTGATCATCACCGAGCGCAAAGTTCAATTCAAACCCATATTACGAAAGAAGTGCTTCAACATGGCGAACTTGTTGTTGCTACAGATCATAAAATTCATTGTATCCAAGAAAGTTGTCCACTAGGTGCGGCTGTTATTGCTCCACTTAAACAGCGGGGAGAAACAATTGGGACATTGAAACTTTATTATCCATCTGAAAAAGCGATCACTGATGTCAGCATTGAACTCATATCCGGATTAAGTTCCCTTTTAAGCGATCAATTAGAAATTGCTAATGCCGAGAGAGCGTATCAACTTGCTAAAGAAGCGGAAATCAAAGCGTTACAAGCTCAAATTAGTCCTCATTTCTTATTTAATACGATGAATATCATTGTGTCTCTAATAAGAACAGACCCTGACAAAGCTCGCAAACTGCTCACTTCACTGTCTTATTTTTTAAGACAAAACTTAGATGGTACTACAGCTGTTAAAGTTTCTTTGGAACAAGAGCTTCTGCACGTTAAAGCCTATCTTCAAATAGAGGAAGCCCGATTTGTTGATAAGTTGTCGGTTACCTCAGATGTGGATGAAACGATTCTACATGCCATGATTCCACCACTTACCTTGCAACCAATCGTTGAAAATGCGATTAAGCATGGCATTAAAGATATGGAAAAAAACAGTGTGGTGAACATAGTTATTCATGATGAAGATACATCAATCCACATTACTGTAGAAGACAATGGAAAGGGCATCTCATCTGAACGTCTTGCCCTCTTAGGGACCGCTCAAATTGAATCGTCTGTAGGCAGCGGAATAGGATTATTTAATGTTAATCGTCGACTCATCATGACTTTCGGCGAGACGGCGGCACTTCAAATTCAAAGTGAGCGTAATAAAGGTACGAGAATATCATTTCGCATTCCAAAAATGGAGGGGGTTAATTAATGGGAACCATTCGGACACTTATCGTCGATGATGAACGCTATGCACGAGAAGAACTCACATACTTATTAGGGAAACATCCAAATATTCAAGTGATAGGAGAAGCAGAAACAGGCGAAATTGCAATTGTGAAGGCATTACAACTTCAACCAGATGTTGTGTTTTTAGATGTTGAGATGCCTAAAATGAACGGGATGCAAGTGGCTAAGTATTTTTTGGAATTGAAAAAAGTGCCCCTCATTGTTTTTGCGACCGCTTATCCTCAATTTGCCGTAGAGGCATTTCGACTTAATGCAGTTGATTATTTATTGAAACCATACGATGAAGAACAGTTGAAGCAAACAATTAACAGGGTCGAAAAAACATTACTTCCACGAGTGACTTTGGATACGACAGGCAACCTTGGAAAGTTGGCAGTTGAAATGGATGGTGAAATTACTTATATTCTCATACAAGATATTTATTATATGTATCGCGACGAAAAATTGACCAAAATCATCACCCAAAAAGGTGAATTTGAAGTGCGAACAACGTTGAAGGAGTTGGAAAGTCGGTTGACCTTATTTTCATTTTTCCGAATCCATAAGGGTTTTTTGGTTAATTTGAATTATGTCAAACGTTTAACCCCCTGGTTCAATGGGGCATATCAACTAGAATTGGAAAATAGAAAAGAGCAACTGGCCGTGAGTCGTAATTATGTGAAAGACTTGAGGCAGCGACTAGAAATGTAATAATTCAAGTCATTTGTGCATGTTAAATAGCTCTTTGCGCATGTTAATCTATCTTTCTAGCATCTTAAGCTAAAATTAAGTAATTTTTAGAAGATTCCGCTAGTCTAAATGAAAGCGATATCATTTTAGAGAGGAGCGTTTTCATGTATACGTTTTTATTTGGAGTAGCATTTTTAATTATTGGGTATTTTACATATGGGAAATTTGTAGAGAGAGTATTTGGCGTTAAGGAAGAACGAGCAACGCCGGCTTATACGAGTGGTGACGATGTGGATTACGTTCCAATGAACACAACAAAAAATTCGCTTATTCAGCTTTTGAATATTGCGGGTGTCGGTCCGATTTTTGGTCCAATTTTGGGCGCATTATACGGCCCCGTTGCCTTTATTTGGATTGTTGTGGGTGCAATTTTTGCAGGAGCAGTTCATGATTATTTGACTGGCATGATTTCAATTCGTAATCATGGAGCTCACTTACCTGAACTGGCAGGTAAGTTTTTAGGGAAATTCATGAAACATGTTGTGAATGCGTTTGCGGTTCTTTTATTACTATTAGTAGGTACTGTTTTCGTTTCAGCACCAGCTAGTTTACTTTATAATTTGATGGACGGTTGGATGGCCCTTGGGTATATTGTTGCAGCAATCTTTATTTATTACATATTTGCAACACTACTACCGATCGATAAAATTATCGGTCGTGTATATCCAATATTTGGGCTTTTGCTGATTATTAGTGCGGTTGGTGTTGGAGCAGGAATGGTTATTACCGGAGCAAATATTCCAGAATTAACATTAACTAATTTACATCCAGACAATCTACCAATCTTCCCATTACTATTCTTGACGATTTCTTGTGGTGCTTTGTCTGGTTTCCATGCTACGCAAACGCCGATTATCTCACGTACTACAAAGAGTGAAAAACAAGGACGCAAGATTTTTTACGGAATGATGATTGCAGAAGGAATCATTGCAATGATTTGGGCAGCAGCAGGTATGGCGTTATTCAATGGTCCTGTTGGGTTAAAGGAACTATTAGCTCAGGGCGGACCAGCGATGATTGTTAGTGAAGCATCTGTATTATTGTTAGGGTCGGTTGGTGGAACACTTGCGATTCTAGGTGTTATCATACTGCCAATCACTTCAGGTGACACGGCATTCCGTAGCGCACGTATGATTATTGCCGACTACTTTAAATTTACGCAAGTTAAAGTTTTGAGCCGTCTTTGGATTGCACTTCCACTATTTGCGCTTTCACTTGCGCTTACCAAAATAGACTTTACTCTTTTATGGAGATACTTCTCGTGGGCAAACCAAACAACTGCCGTGATTGCACTTTTTGTAGGGGCAATGTATCTCTATATCGCGAAGAAAAATTTCTGGATCCCATTAATTCCAGGAACATTTATGTTAATGGCAACCATGACGTATATTTTAAATGCAAGCATTGGCTTTAGATTGCCAATGAATGTAGCCTACATTGGTGCAACGGTCATCTCTGTAACGCTCGTTGCAATCTTCTTCATCGCTGCTAACAAAGCACGTGCCGAGCAAATTCCGCTTGAAGATGATGTGTCGGACTGGCATACAAAAACAATTTAATGTAGTCATGAAAAAACAACTAAAGAGGCAGTCCTAATGAGTGAATTCTCAAAGGGAGGCCTCTTTTTTATGATCAAATGGGGTTTTCTACTGTAGAGAGGGTAGACATTACCCTTCAAAATATAGATGTTTATGGGTGTTACAGCCTGGGTTAAATGGGCTTTGACACGTCGGGCAGGTGGAGTCGCACGATAGGTATTCATCGATAGTTAGTTCAAATCCACATGCGCCACACAAAATAGCTTTTTGGTGAAATTGTTCGCCTGGCCAAACTTTAGGTGTGCCACAGCCTGTTAGTTCGTGGCATGAAAAGCATGGATAATAGGTATTGCAGCAGTAAAATTTGATGGCAATTCGATCGATTTCAGAATGATAGTGCAGGCAACGTGTTTCGTTGTCGATATCCATTCCTTTAACTTTATGTCCATGTATGAGCATGACTAACATTCCTCCACATTCAAGTTGTTAACGTCATTTAACCACAGTTTATTTCTAGTGTCATGGGGACTTCAAGGATTGTGACAATTCTTTGAAGTTTCTTTAAGTAAAAGTATACAAATTAAAGAGATCTCCCTGTACACCATTTGTTAAGGTTCATTATAATGAAAGGTGTAGAAAGTAGGGGAGTAAGATGTTGAAGCAACCACTTAAGAAATTCCGATTTATGGGGTTATTAGAAGGAAGTTCATTGTTAATTTTAGTATTTCTTGCGATGCCATTAAAGTATTTCTTTGGTTTGCCTGAAGCAGTAAGTACTGTTGGGGCAATTCATGGATTTTTATTTGTTATCTACTGTTTCATGATTGCATATATGACGTTTGTGGTGAAATGGCCATTTCTCTATAGCGTATTTGCTGTTATCGTTGCGTTCATTCCGTTTGGGAATTTAGTTTTAGATCGTCAACTTCGAAAATTAGAAACCGTGTAAGCACCAGTAAAGATTTATTTCTTACTGGTGTTTTTTTGTTACACCCTGTTAACTTGTACTGATGATTTATTCAATTAAGCGAGTTTGCAGTGACGAACATTCTAGTCTCTTTACTCTACTTGAGCAGTGGAATTTTGCCTGACCGTTATTTCGCCGAAATGTCATAGGGCACTACTTTTCAATAACTTTCCATAATTAGAGCCACTCTCTAAAAAGTATTCCTGATAATTAATAGAAGATATTTAAAGAAGGATATCTTCTGAGGGATAAAGAATTTAGTTAGAACAACAGATTAGGAAAGAGTGGTGATTAGATGATTCGGACTGTTCTGTTTGACTTAGATGGAACTTTATTAAATCGCGATGAATCTGTAAAAAGATTTATTAACAATCAATACGAACGTTTCAATAATTGTTTAACAGATATCCCAAAAGAGATGTACACGGCTAGGTTTATCGAGTTAGATGACCGTGGCAATGTTTGGAAAGATAAAGTGTATAAACAAATTGTTGATGAGTTTAGTATTAGTGGACTTGGTTGGGAAGACTTACTTGAAGATTATGTGAGTGAATTCAAACATCATTGTGTGCCTTTTTCTAATCTACTAAGTACATTAAGAGATTTGAAAAGAAAAAACCTTACAATGGGCGTCATTACAAATGGAAAAGGTCAGTTTCAAATGGACAATATAAAGGCATTGGGCATTGAAAGGTATTTAGATACCATTTTAATATCAGATTGGGAAGGAATAAAAAAACCAAATGCTGAGATTTTCAATCGAGCCTTGATTCAACTGAATGTTGCACCTAATGAAAGTGTATTTGTAGGTGACCATCCTATCAATGATGTGTTAGCCTGCAAAGAAGTGGGAATGAAAAGTATTTGGAAAAAAGATCGACAATGGGATAGTGTAGATGCAGATTACACGATTGATGATTTGAGCGAAATTCCTACTATTATTCACAAATTAAATAAAGAAATCATATCTTATAACTGATTAATATTTAAGTTGGAGGAGAAAACACAAAAGGACTGTTCCAGAGCCCTTTCAGACTGTAAATAATATGAGTGAATATAACTGTATCAGATTGAAAAAGTGCATATCGATGAACCTATTAAATGGATGAACCACCTTTTGATCACAGGTTTTCTTGTTTTAGCGATAAACAGAGGAAGAATGTGATGAAATGACCGCTTTCCGCGGGCTCGCGTCGAACTCACTCGAGCTTTGCTCGAGTGGATTTCGCCGTCTTCGCTGTCCCACAGGAGTCGGTCATTTCACTCCTATTTCTATTGGGTGACAGAAGACAATCTAAAGAAAAATAAAGCAAAAACGTAATTAGTTGAAGATGCTGAAGAATATAACAGTTGTTAACGTATAAGTACGAAGTCTGAACATTGAAGAAGGTAATCATTTTACACTCTTTTATCTTAAAGTGAATGAATGTAATTACATACAAAATGAGTTACCGTATGCGCACATGACTTCTCCGCCTCTACTCGAGCCAACAGAGTAAACTTTTTTAACCGTACCTCTTTATATAATTTTAATAGCCGACCATTGTTTGTCGATAGGTTTCAAAAGATAAGAAGACGTATTTGTATCCATTAAAATTAATGAATCATCTTTTGACTACAGGCTGTTTTGTTTTAGCAATAAATAGAGAAAGAA
>JBFGKX010000152.1:0-5942 GCA_041576455.1 Paenisporosarcina sp.
AGCAGTAACAGATACGCAAATTTTAGCTAATAAATGTGATGCTTCAATATTATTAATAAAAAGTGGTTCGACTGAAAAAGATGGAGCAATTCGTGCTAAAGAGATACTGTTAAATTCAAGCAGTCGATTATTAGGCGCTGTCCTTAATAATAAGAAAATGAAGGCTTCACATTATCAAAGTAATTATTATTATGGTCAAACTTAGCGTTCATAGAAGATGGAGTAAATAATTAAAACATAAATTTTATTTTCAAATCTTTTCTTTTCCATTAATCAATTTTATTGGGAAAGCAAAGTCCATACCTTGTAAGTATACTAATTAAATACCAAAAGATTTGTCCATGTTAGTAATGATGACATATACATTTCAACTGTTGAATACAGTATAAAAGGTTATATTCAGTGAAATAAGTATTAATTACGTGAAATTTAATTGAATTAAAATAAGTGAATAAATCAAGTCAAAAGGATCATTTAATAAGGTGGTGACTACTTGATTGATATTCATTCACATATTACCTTTGGACTTGATGACGGTGCTCAATCATTAGAACAGAGTATGGAGATGGCAAGACAAGCGGTTTTTGAGGGGATAACTACTATAATAGCTACACCTCATCATAGGCATCCATTATATAATAATCCGAAATTAATAATTGAAAAAAATGTTTCTTTAATTAATGAAAGTTTGAAAGATGCAAAAATTCCATTAAAAGTTCTAAAAGGTCAAGAGATAAGAGTGTTTGGGGAATTAGTATCTGTAATAGAAACATTCGATGAACTTTTGACATTGGCTGAATCAAAATCGATTTTAATAGAATTTCCGTCTTATAGTATTCCTCATTATACTGAGAAGTTGTTTTATGATTTATTAGTGAAAGGATTTAACCCAATAATTGCACATCCAGAATTAAATGATGAAATTGTTAGGAATCCCGAAAAGTTGTATCAGTTAATTATAAACGGAGCATTTTCACAAGTAACTGCTGCCAGTGTTGCAGGAGTTTACGGAAGAAAAATTCAACATTTGAGTATTCAATTAATTGAGCATGAATTAACACATTTCATCGGCTCAGATGCTCACAATTTAACTAATCGAGGGTTTATATGGAGAGATGCTTGGAACATAGTAGAGAAAAAATTAGGTGTAGACTTTTCAAGAAACTTGCAAAAACATTCATTCGAACTTATTAATAATATGAATATTAGTAAGCAACAGCCTGAGCGAATACCAAGAAAAAAATTCTTTATTTAAATCCTACTAAAGAAAAGAGATTGGATGGCTCAATGTCGTTAAAAAAACGGAAGATATTACTTTTTGTTTTGGATTCTTTTATTGTGTGTTTCTCGATGTTTGCAAGTTATATTATTCTTTACCCGTATTTTAACGTTTTAACAGAAAAATTATTAATACTAAGTGTGATAACTATTTTTTTTGCCCATCATTTTTTCGCATGGCGTTATGGACTATATCGGAAGGTTTGGTCTTATGCGTCAATTGGTGAACTAATATCAATAGTTCGTGCAGTATCATACTCAATTATTTCAGTAATGCTTATGCAAGTAACTGTCAGTCAAGATATTTACATTCGCGTATTAGTTATCACTTGGATGGTTCATATTCTTTTTATTGGAGGTTCTCGTTTTTCCTGGCGTTTAGTGGTTGAAATGAAAAATATAAAATTAAGCTTGAGAACCAAACGTACATTAATAGTGGGCGCAGGCGCAGCAGGAACAATGGTGGTACGGCAATTATTAATCAATCAGGATAGGCAGTTACAACCAGTTGGATTTATAGATGATAATCTCTTTAAGCAAAATCTTGAAATTTATGGAGTGGAAGTATTAGGAAAAATAAATAATATACCCGAGATTGTTGCAAAAAAGAAAATCGAGTTAATTATTATTGCTATTCCTTCATTATCTAAACAAGAAATGACTGTTTTAACAAAGATTTGCGCTGGTACAAACGTGAAAACTCAAACAATACCTATGTTAGAAGATTTAATGACAGGTAAGGTATCAGTTAATGAAATCCAAGATGTTCGATTTGAAGACTTACTCGGGCGTGAAGAAGTCAAACTAGATATGCTCGCTATTGCCAATCAACTTACATATAAAAAAATTCTTATAACTGGTGCAGGTGGCTCCATTGGTTCAGAAATATGCAGGCAAGTTGCGAGATTTGAACCTAAAGAAATTATTCTATTAGGACATGGAGAAAATTCGATTTATAAAATTGATTTGGAAATGCGTAACTTAGCTTCATCTAACACTCAAGTTATACCAATAATTGCAGATATTCAAGATCGCAGTCGGATTTTTGAAATTATGGAGTTTTACAAACCGGATGTAGTTTATCATGCAGCTGCCCACAAACATGTACCACTCATGGAATTTAATCCAAGAGAAGCAGTCAAAAACAATATATACGGAACATTGAATGTGGCAGATGCAGCAAAAGAGACTGGTGTTTCCTGCTTCGTTATGATTTCTACTGATAAAGCGGTGAACCCACCGAATATTATGGGGGCAACAAAACGATTTGCAGAGATGATTATTCAAAACTTGGCAATTAATAGTAAAACGCACTTTGCGGCTGTTCGGTTTGGAAATGTTTTAGGATCCAGCGGTAGTGTCGTTCCACTTTTTAAAGCGCAAATTGCTAAAGGGGGGCCAGTCACTGTTACGGATCCTGAAATGACACGGTTTTTCATGACGATTCCTGAAGCATCAAGACTAGTCATACAAGCAGGAACACTTGCAACAAATGGAGAGATATTTGTACTTGATATGGGGCAACCCGTGAAAATTTTAAACTTAGCAAAAAACTTAATTCGATTGTCAGGGTATCAAGAAGATGAAATTGGTATTGAGTTCTCAGGAATACGACCTGGTGAAAAATTATTTGAAGAACTATTAAACGAAGACGAAATTCAAAACGAACATGTTTTCCCAAAAATATATATTGGTAAGTCCACACCGATTAACAATAAAGATATGAAAAATATATTGGATAAGATGCTTGATTTGAATAATGAAAATCTTAAAGATGTGTTACTTAAAATTGCTAATAAACAAAGCTTCCGAAGTTTAATTCAATAAAATTAATTAGTTATTAAGCAAAAAATGCAATATCTATAACGTGTAGAAAGAAGGAATATCTTGTCAGATATCCAGAACGAGATGTCGAAAAGTGATGGAAATTCTCAACCTAATTCAAAGTCAGAGAAAATCTATCTGTCATCCCCACATATGAGTGAGGAAGGGTTTGAGTTGACATTTGTTCAAGAGGCTTTTGATACGAATTGGATTTCACCAATTGGGGCTAATGTCGATTTGTTTGAGAAAGAGCTGGCAGAAAAAGTGGGAAGTACATCCGCAGCTGCTCTTTCATCGGGAACGGCAGCTCTTCATTTGGCTCTAAAAGCAGCTGGCGTCGACCAAGGAGATATTGTTTTCTGTCAGTCGCTGACTTTTTCGGCGACGGCCAATCCCATCATTTATCAAAATGCCACTCCAGTTTTTATTGATAGTGATGCTGAAACGTGGAATATGAGTCCTATTGCATTAGAAGAAGCGTTCCAAAAATATCCGAATGTAAAAGCCGTTATAGTCGTACATTTATATGGGTTATCGGCGAATATGGACCGGATCGCCCAGCTTTGCAAAATACATCAGGTTGCATTAATTGAAGATGCGGCCGAATCGCTTGGAACTTACTACAAAGGTACGCATACTGGCACTATTGGAGACTATGGTATTTTTTCCTTTAATGGGAACAAAATTATTACTACTTCAGGCGGCGGGATGATAATTTCGGACAATGTAGAGAGAATTGCCAAAATCCGATTCTGGGCTACACAAAGTCGAGATCCGGCAAGGCACTATCAGCATAGTGAATTAGGATTTAATTACCGAATGAGTAATGTCGTTGCAGGAATTGGTCGAGGTCAGCTTAGAGTGCTAGAACAACGAGTCGAAAAGAAAAAATACATTTTTGAATTTTATTATAAAGAGTTAAGCTGCCTGGATGGTGTGGAGTTTATGCCCATTCACGATTGGAATGAACCGAACTATTGGTTAACTGCCTTGACCTTAAGCGGAAAAGTTCGTCCACTAGACATTATGAAAGCTCTTGAAAAAGAAAACATTGAATCAAGGCCAACTTGGAAGCCGATGCACTTACAACCATACTTCGCGAAATACGATTTTATAGGAGCCAATTTATCAGAAAAGTTATTTGAAAATGGTGTCTGTTTGCCATCTGATACAAAAATGACTGATGAGGATTTAAGAAGAGTCGCGGACACAATCAAAAAATTGTGGGGAGACTCAAAAAATTGAAAAAGAATATTTGGATCTTCAATCATTATGCTACAAATTCATTTAAAGACCTAGGGGGAAGGCATTTTTGGTTTGCTGAAAACCTAATTATATTAGGCCACCAAGCTACTATTTTTTGTTCATCCACAATCCATAATACAGACGAGAATATAGATACAGGGGGTCAAAAATACAAAGCGGATGAAGTAAACGGCATTCCGTACGTATTTGTGAAGACTCCTAGTTATGTTGGAAACGGCAAACAGCGCATAAAAAATATGATTTCATTCTATAAAAATCTTTTCCCCGTCGCAAAAAAGTATGCAAAAAATCACGGGAAGCCTGATGTGATCCTGGCTTCAAGTGTTCATCCGCTAACTTTAATAGCGGGGTTTAAACTCGCCAAAGCGTTTGGTGTACGTTGTGTTTGTGAAGTACGTGATTTATGGCCTGAAACCTTAGTAGAGTACGGAGCTTTAAAAAAGAGTGGTATTTTTACGAAAATTCTATATCAAGGTGAGAAATGGATTTATAAAAAAGCAGATAAACTTATTTTTACCATGGAGGGCGGAGCAAAATACATTTCTGATAAGGGATGGAGTAAGGAGCGCGGTGGGCCCATCGATGTAAATAAAGTCTTTCATATCAATAATGGGGTAGACTTAAAGGATTTTCATTTTAATAAAGAACATTATGTTTTTGAAGATCAAGAATTAAATAATCGTGAAACATTTAAGGTGGTTTACACAGGTTCCATTCGTAAGGCAAATAATGTGAAAAGAATTGTAGAAGCAGCGGAAATCGTCCATAAGAAAGAATATACAAATATACAATTTTTTATCTATGGGAGGGGGACAGAAAAGGAGAGTTTAGAAAGTTATTGTCGAGATCATCAATTATCAAATATTCATTTTAAGGGTTTTATAGATAAGAAAAAAATCCCATTTGTATTAAGTAAAACGGATTTGAATATCATGCACTTTCAACAATCAAATCTTAAACGCTATGGTGCAAGTCTAAACAAGATGTTTGAGTACTTTGCTAGTGGAAAACCGACCATTTCAGATTGTGAATTTGGATTTGATCTCATTAAAAAATATAAGTGTGGCATTGTGATTGACAATGCAAGTAAGGAACAGCTAGCAGAATCAATTATTAACATGTCTAAAAAGCCTCAAGCAGAATATGAAATCTATAGCCAGAACGCATTGAAAGCCGCACAAGATTATGATTTTAAATTGTTAACTAAAAAGCTTATACAGTTACTATAAAAATGGAATTTTCATTAAAATGTTTAAGTAAAGAATTTTTCTAAAATACAGATCTATGTGAGGATGTGATCTGTCTATTAATAATATTAAATTTTTAAAAAAATATATATTGTTATTTTTTATCACAACTGCACTAATATTTTCACTATAATTGGAATTCTACTTATTATGTTGATCTTAGTTGGGGGATTAAAAATATTAGAAAGTGTGTCAAAAAATACTCCATTAGTTTTAACAACTGGAATTATAATCACTCCTGGAACTGCACTAGTTGATGGACGTATTTACTAGTCTTTTAACTCATGGAATCTTATTTGCAATTTTTGTTATATGGCTAACTAATTC
>JBFGKX010000153.1:0-5885 GCA_041576455.1 Paenisporosarcina sp.
ACCATTGTTTTTCGATAGGTTCCAAAAGATAAGAAGACGTATTTGTATCCCTTTAAATTAATGAATCATCTTTTGACTACAGGCTGTTTTGTTTTAGCAATAAATAGAGAAAGAATTTAATGTAATGACCGCTTTCCGTGCGCTCGCGCCGAACTCACTCGAGCATTACTCGAGTGGATTTCGACGTCTTCGCTGTCCCACAGGAGTCGGTCATTTCATTCCTATTTCTGTAGAGAAACTGAAGGTGATTTATAGAAAAATTAAGCAGAAACATGAGTAATTGAAGAATCTGAAGAATATAACAGTTGTTAACGTATAAGTAGGAAGTCTGAACATAGAAGGAGGTCATCATTTTACATTCTTTTATCTTAAAGTGAATGAATGTAATTACATACAAAATGAGTTACCGTATGCGCACATGACTTCGCCGCCTCTACTAGATTCATCAGATTACACTTTATAAGCGCACCTCTTTATATAATTTTAATAGCAAGATGGTCGGCTATTTCTGAAGACTCCTGCGGAAAAACGAAAGATATAGCCAACCATCTTGTTACTAGAAAGAATGCAAAGACAAAATTACGAGTTTTTATCATTGTAGTTTGATTATTATTCTATTATTTACAAACTAAATCCAGCAACCTTCGTAGTTGCTGGATTCCTTTAGAAATTATTCCATCTCCCCTGTCCAAGAAGACATGCCTTCCGATACATTCAGAACATCGTAGTCTTTTCCAGCTAAAATTCCACTTGCTTGTTTAGACCTATTTCCACTTTGGCAAATGACAATGTATTTTTGATTTTGATCTAGGCCTTCGAAATTACCTTTTTTCAAATCTGTCAGCGGTTTGTTCGTCGAACCTGGAATATGTCCCGTATTGAATTCACTCGGTTCTCTGACGTCCAAAACGTGATAACCTTCTTCAACTTTTTGTGGAATTTGGTCAATCGTAATCGTTTCAAAACCAGAATTCCCACTACAAGCAGACAACGCGAAAATCGCAACAAGTACAAGACTTAATAATTTTTTCATGAGTACCTCCAATAAGTTACACGCTTTATGGCATTGCCACTCATTTCATTTTAAAACATTAGCTATGGAAGTCAATTAATATACCCTGAGCGGTATATTAAAATTGTAATTTGATTTTTATTTTAGTAAGAACTTGTAAACAATGAAGTCCTTTCACGTTAAAACTTTGCGGCGAAATATAGAATAAAATATGTAAACTATTGTCCTTCTTGTCATGTGAACTCGAGACTATGGGTACAAATCACGGTGTGACAATGAAAACTTTACCCTATTGAACTACTTATCTATTCCTCAAAAGAGGTGTTTAGACACGTTGTATCGACTAATTATTTTGAATACTCTATAAATGTTGAACAAATTTTAAGGAGGTTACATATTGAGCAAGTTTTGGAAGTCTAGTATTACTTCTGTCATGTTCGCAGGTACATTGCTTTCAGGTCTATCCAGCGGTCTTGCAAGCCCAGTTTCAGAAGCACCTCTTCACAAACACGTTTCCCATTCATCACACTTTGAAGGGTCTATTGACCTCTCCATTGTCAATGAAGAAAAATTAATGGAAGCATTAATTAAACGTGGGGAAATTCGCGGGAAAGCTACAGAGGAACAGAAGCAACAGCAGTTAAAAGAATATATAGCACTTAAAGGACAAACTAACTCAAACAAAAACACAAGTGATGATCCATTCACGAAACAAGTGAAACAAGCCGCTTCAAAAAAGCAAAAAAAAGTTAAAGAATATGGAGAAAATCTTCAAAATGGCAGTGGCAATAAAACAGGACAAGTAGATAAACATATTGTATCCGTAAAAGAAAACACTTCCCCTGGAGTAGTCAAAAAAGGAAAGCTGTTGACACTTATGGTAGAGTACGCAGACTATCAGCATAATAATATTACATCTGATGAAACAGACAACTACTACAAAGACTACAATAAAGAGCATTATGAAGACATGATTTTTGGGGACAATGGGGTCAAAGGACCTAACGGTGAAACATTTGTGTCACAAAAACAATATTACGAACAACAATCAGGTGGAACTTACACAATTGAAGGTAAAGCCTATGGTTGGTTAAAGGTTCCTGGCACAGCAGCTTACTACGGTGCTGATGCATCTACCGGACATGACAATGTAAACCCAGGTGGTTCTAAACAGTTAGTCGTCGATACGTATAAAGCTGCATTAGCTGCTGGAATACCATTAGGAGATTACGATTTAGAAGATCCACATGACTTAGATGGAGACGGCAACTTCTGGGAGCCAGATGGCTTAGTTGATCACTTACAAATTATTCACGCTGGCATGGGGCAAGAAGCAGGTGGTGGCTCATTAGGTGATAATGCAATTTGGTCTCATCGTTCTGCTAAATATGTAGACTTAGACGGATTCCAAAAAGGAACTCCTGGTTTCTACGATTACACAGTAATGCCTGAAGATGGCGCAACCGGTGTATTTGCACACGAATACGGGCATGATCTTGGTCTACCTGATGAATACGACACGGTATACTCTGGCGCTGGGGAACCTGTATCTTACTGGTCAATTATGTCAAGTGGATCATGGGCTGGAAAAATTCCTGGAACAGAACCAACAGGATTTTCTCCTTGGGCGAAACAATACTTCCAAGCTACTTTAGGCGGAGAATGGTTTGAGCCAGTTGTATTAGGTTTAGATGATATCTCCTATAAAGGAACTAAAGTATTATTAGATCAAGCTAATACGCCTCTTGGAAAAAACAACCAAGCCGTTCGTGTCAATTTACCTAAAAAAGAAACATATGTAAACACACCTAAAACAGGAAGTTACGAATTTTGGGGTGGTCAAGCGGATGAAATTGATACAAACATGGTTACTAACGTTGATTTAACAGGAAAATCTTCTGCAACTTTAACATTTGATGCATGGTATCAAATTGAAAGTCAATGGGATTATGCATTTGTACAGGTTTCAACAGACAATGGGAGCACGTGGAAATCTCTTGGAAATCAAAATACGTCAAGTGACGTTGTATCAGGCGGCTATCCAACAATTATTAACTCTATGCCTGGATTTACGGGTAATTCAAATGGATGGACTGCTCAATCATTTGATTTATCCCCTTATGCTGGCAAAGAAATTAAACTTCGCTTACGCTATGCAACAGACTGGGGTTGGTCAGAACTTGGTTTCTTCGCTGACAATGTAAAAGTAGTCGCAGATGGGCAGACGATTGTCGAAGATGGAGCAGAAACAACTCCAACTAAGTTCACATTAAATGGCTTTGAACGATTCAATGGCAACAAACTCATGGATCATTACTATCTACTTGAGTGGCGAAACCATGCAGGGGTAGATGCTGGCCTAGGACACATTAAACGTGGCAGCTCCCTTATGAGCTTCGACAGCGGATTAGTTGTTTGGTATGCAGATGATAGTTATACAGACAACTGGACTGGTGCCCACCCTGGTGATGGATTCTTAGGGGTTGTCGATGCACATGTAAATACAGATTTACAATGGCAAATGGCAAAAGGGAAATCGGTGCCAGCAAGCACTCGTTACCATTTAGCAGATGCAGCTTTTAGCCTTGATGCGACTTCCGGTTTAAATTTGGTCTATCCAACTCAAACGTTAAACTATGCAAGTCAAAAAGGGATTCGATTATTTGATGATTCAAATTCCTTCAATAATCCATTTTTACCGGATGCTGGTCGAAATTTAACTTCATACGGTTTAAAAGCAATCATTAATGGTCAATCAGAAGATAAATCAGTTGGCTATGTAGTTATCTACAAATAATGTTAACCCCCAGTAACTTACATTTACTGGGGGTGTTTTATTTATTTAATTAAATAACGTTAATCCTCATTATTTCAATCCATAGTAAACAAATGTCAGGACGTCTTCACCTTCATCACTTACTATTTCCAGCATAGATGCGATAATTGAAAATGAACCATATGCTTTTACTTTTTTACCTCGATACTCTAGGATGTCTCCATACATTTCATTGATATACGTATCACTATGTATTAGACGTTCAACATCCATGACCAGTATTTTTTCTTTCGTTTTAACATTCATAATGGTCATTTCATATTCAAACTTTTCTTTAACTGAAGGTTCAATGATGAATTCGACAATTTCTTCATTGTTCATTTGAAACAAATTGTTCGTATAATTTAGGATTGCTTGTTTTTCTTGCTTTTGTTTCTCTTTCATTTCTTTTTTTCTAGTTTCTTTATTCCTTACTGAACTAAAAATTTTCGTACGAATTCCTGTTTCCATGTTAAAAGACTGCCTATATTCTTCTTTTTGATTATTTTTTTCATAAATTATCCCCACAGTCAACTCTTCTCTTATTCCAGAATCTCCAAGCGCACTGCCCATAAAATAAGGATTCTCTATTTCGAATTGAAGAATCCGAATTTTATTCCCTTCAAACTCACGCAACTCTTTTTCCACTTGATGTTTCAATTGAGGCAAACCCTGGGGGAAAGTCTCATTAATTCTCATATGATTAGTCACTTCTACATGAGCAACCAAGATAAAATGTAAAATAACGAAATTCCCCACGAGCGTAATGATAAAAAAACCGGGTTTGTAAAACCTTTTAATAAAAATGGAGTCAACGCTTTTCCTCATGTACACACATTGATAAACCACCAATGGAATTATCAGGTGTGTCAATAAAGGCAATCCCAAAAATGATCCAATCCCGATAACTGAATAGAAGAATACCAAAGGATTTTCATAGCTTCCCCACGCTGACAATGCATAATAAACAAAAATGTAAGAGCTGGACAATGCATATAGTAAGAATTCTTTTTTCATGCCCCATCTCTTTCCCATAGACTCTTTCTTCACATCTAAACCTCGCATCTGCGACCGACGAAATCATAGTCACTTAAGTTTTAGCAGACTCATGCACAAAACACCTTCAAAAATGATGAAGGTGTTTTTGGGTTTGGACCGCTTTTCTCAATAGTCTGTATGATTATCATGTTTTTAAATAATTTAATGCTTGCTGTACGGTAGACATTGTTTTTAAAGACGTAAAATCTGCACATATATTGATCACTTTTTGAGCAAGCTCAGGTCTTATTCCTGTGCATATTGGTGAAATGCCGATTAATTTCATGATGGCATTAATTTTATATAAAAAATCAACTACAGCCTCATTAATATTGTAGATTCCAGAAAGATCTATAATTAAATAGGTTAGTTGTTTATCTTGGATTTTTTGAGGAATACTATCCAGAAGATAGTTAGCTCGTTCTACGTCAACGGAACCTACCAAAGGCAAGACAGCAATCCCTTGAGATACTGGGACAATTGGTGTCGAAACCTCATTCATGACTTCTTTTAGTTTTCTTTCTACGTCTCTACGGCTAGTGATGTCCCGAACAATAGATTGAATGGCCTCAATTTCGCCAAATATAATGGGATGACAGTATAATTCTACATCCACGGTGGATCCGTCAAACTTATAAATGGTGGTCTCAATTAATTCTCCTATTAATCTCTCTTCTGTAGCTTTCCGTATTCTTTCGATAATGTAATCTCTATATTCCTCAGTAAATACACCAACAATATTTGCGCCAATGATATTATCTTTCGATTCTTTTAAAAACTCTGCCCCTGATTGATTAATATACAATACTTTTTGATTGGAATGAATGATGGTCGTTTCAAATGAATATTCAACAATTTGCCGATGCATATCCTCTTTATCAATCACTCTTAAATTCGTATTCAATTCTCCAGCTCCTTTGGATGTCAAACTTCATGACCGATGGATAGTTTCAAAAATGGCCCCACAATTAGTAGATACAATCTTAAAAGACACGTCTAGAGAATTCAAAAAAATTTGCC
>JBFGKX010000154.1:0-5836 GCA_041576455.1 Paenisporosarcina sp.
ATTGAGTAAAATTTCTCGTGCTTTTGAAAATCGTTCTTGTCGAACTTTTAATACGTCATAAATAGGGTCTTCTACTGGTTCGCCATCATTTAAAAGTGCTACGTAATTTTCATTCGTTTTCTTCCGCTTTTCAAGTAATCCGTTGATCCATACGCCCATTAGCTCTGGCAATGTGAGGAGTCGAATGGTGTGGCCAGTTGGTGCAGTATCAAAGATTAGTTTATCAAAATTTGATTTTTCTTCTAAAATGATGGATATTAACTTATCAAATAAGGCTGCTTCATCGGCGCCTGGAGAAGCTTTTGCTGTATCCAGCTGACGATGAACCTCTTCCATCATGCTAGAATGTACAATCCCCTTAATGTTTTCTTTTACACCTCTTATATATCTAGCGGTTTCCATTTCTGAATCAATCTCAAGTGCATAGAGGTTTTTAGAAACTTCAACAATAGTACCGCCAATTTCTTGATTAAAGATATCCCCAACATTATGTGCTGGGTCGGTGGAGACGAGGAGGGTACGGTTGCCTTGTTGAGCTGATTTTAATGCTATCGCAGCAGCAGATGTGGATTTTCCTACTCCGCCTTTTCCACCAACGAAAATAATGCTTTTATTTAAGACCTCCATGGCAATTCTCCTTTTTTGACAGCCTTTATTACTTGTTCCTGTTCTCTGTTGAAATAGTAGAAAAAGGTGGCGACTCCAACTGAATAAGTGGTTCCCGACTAGACCCCAAGGTGAGCGTAGCAATTGAGGAAGTCTGTGGACAGCGTCGGTCTGGAGCGGAAAATAAGAATAGTATTTAGCAGAACTTTTTAGAAGATACGCTTGTCCTAACAACAACGAAAGCCTGATAGGGGAGATTTCTCCATGCCCATTCTTAAATGCCAATCATGAAATTCCTCAGTCATGAATGGATAAAGTTCTAACGTATAGTAATAAACAGGGTTCGGAATGCCAATCATTTCTGAATAAAGAAGAAGTAGAAATAGATCATTTTCATCACGTAACTCCCGTGCAATTTCCTGCCGGTGTGGCATCGTTAATACTTCTTCATAAAAGGAAATTAATCTCTTGAATTTTTCCAACAAGGCAAATCTACGTCCTTTCATGATTCATGCAGGAAAGGGATCATGTGAAAATGATCCCTTGTCTACACAAATGGATTCGTTACTCTTCTTCATGTATAGACGGTTCATGATCTCGTCTTAATACTGAAATGGCTGTAAGAATAATCCATATCGCAAATCCTAAAATGATGGCACCGAAGAAAAAGAGCAATGAGTTAGAATTACTTCCCCACCATGACCACTGGAAGATGACCTGTTGAACCATCGCCCAAAATGTCATGAATAAAATGAAAATCATTGGAATTAGCGTGATTAAATAATTTCGACCTAGACGTTTTAACCAAATGGTGATAAGCAGTAAACTAATTCCTGCTAGTAATTGATTGGCTGTACCGAATAATGGCCAAAGGAGAAAGCCGCCAGATCCTAAACCTTTTGGTCCTTCAGGCAGTAAGACTAGTGCAGCACTGGCAAATACAGCTACCGATGTTGCGACATGGGTTTTAGCTAGGGCAGGTACTCTGTATTCAACACCCAGCTCGGCAATAATATACCGCATGAGTCGAACCGATGTATCGAGTGTCGTCGCCGCAAAACTGACAACGATAATAGAGACAATTGTTGCAGCCACATTAAGCGGGATGCCTAATCCAGTTGCAAGCTGACTTGCCCCGTTAATAAAGGCACCAAGCCCCCCAGCACTAGCAGATCCAAAGTCACAATAAGTAGCTAAGAATGCTTCTTTTGATGGGAAAAAGGTTATGACCGCTATGATGGCAATCAGTGCAAGGATTCCTTCTCCAACCGCTCCTAGGTAGCCAACGAAGCGAGCATCCGTTTCTTTATCCAATTGTTTAGACGACGTACCAGATGATACGAGGCCATGAAAACCAGAAATTGCTCCACAAGCAATGGTGACAAAGAGCAATGGGAACCATGATACACTTGCCTCTGGGTTAGTAATAGGAGCTGTAATTTTAGGATTTGTGAATAAAAGTCCAAGATATAAAATGCCTAATCCAACGATTAATTGATGAGAGTTAATAAAGTCACGAGGTTGTAAGAGTTTCCAAACAGGGAGTGTGGAAGCGATATAAACGTATGACATTAAGATGATAATCCAAATAAAGAATGCAGTTGAAACGGCTCCGAGACCGAAGAATCCTGCTCCTTCCGCCCCACCCATATAGCGGACCAGGTCGATTTGCAAGAATCCGAATTTAGCAGATAGTACGGCAACGCAATACATGACGGCTAGTGCAATTAAAGAAGGGATAAGCATTTTTGTATTTTTCTTATAAACGAGGTGTCCAATCCAAATCGCTAGGGGAATTTGAATAAACACTGGCAGTACACTTGAAGGGAATGTAATAAATAAGTTCGCAATTACCCAAGCAAATACAGCATTAATCATTAGAACCAGGATAAGAATAATAAATAGAAACAGGATTTTTGCTCGTTGACCAATTAATTTATTTGCAAGCGTTCCAATTGATTGTCCTTTATTTCGTACGGAAAGTACGAGTGTGCCAAAGTCATGTATACCTGCAGCAAATACAGTGCCAAGGACAACCCATAAAATTGCTGGTAACCAGCCCCAATAAACGGCAATTGCTGGCCCAAGTATGGGTGCCGCTCCAGCAACGGAAGTGAAGTGATGTCCCCATAATACATATTTATTGGTCGGGACAAAATCGACACAATCTTTATATCGATGTGCGGGGGTAATATAGTTTGGGTCTAATCGAAATATTTTCTCCGCCACAAACTTTGAATAAAAGCGATACCCAAGAATGAAAATGAACAAACAAATAGCTGTTAACGCAATCGCATTCACTGATTTTCCTCCCTTTACTATTCGTTTTTTGCGCTACTTCATCATATTGTTAGAATTGCCCAAATATGAAGTCGTTTTCAAATAGTTATTACGCTAAAAACTGATTTCTCTGTTGTAAGAGTTTGGAACAATTAGGAAATGTGTTTTAAATAAATGGCGGAACAAGATTGGTAGGTAAAGGCGCATTATTAAGCATAGAAGATAAAAATTATGGGATGGCGACATAAAGAGGTAAAACAAAAAAGAGCTTGGATTTTCTCCAAGCTCTTAAAATTTTGAGGTATCTGATTCAATTACGATTTAATGTATGGGTGATTTATAAAATCTTATCTAAAAAGTCTTTGGCTCTCGCCGTCTTAGGTTGGCTGAAAAAGTCTGCTGGTTTGCCTTCTTCGAGTAAAACACCATGGTCTAAAAATAGAATCCGATCTGCGACTTCACGGGCAAAGCCCATTTCATGAGTTACAACAACCATCGTCATGCCTGAATGTGCAAGATCCTTCATTACATCTAAAACTTCTTTTACCATTTCGGGATCTAGGGCAGAGGTTGGTTCGTCAAACAGCATGAGTTCAGGTTCCATGGCAAGTGCACGAGCAATCGCGACACGTTGTTTTTGACCTCCAGATAGACTACTTGGAAAGGCAGATTCTTTATTTAGTAAACCTACTTTTTTTAGCAATTCACGTGCTTTTTCTTCAGCAACTTTCTTTTTGACTCCTTTTGCTTTGATGGGTGCATAAGTCAAGTTATCCAAAACGGTTAAGTGAGGGAATAAGTGAAAGTGTTGAAAAACCATGCCGATTTGTTGACGCATTTGTTGAATTGGTGTTTTGGGGTCGGTTAAGTGATGACCGTCAATCACAATATCCCCCGACGTTGGTGTTTCCAAGACGTTTAAACAACGTAAAAACGTCGATTTTCCAGAGCCCGAAGGTCCAATAATGGCAACAACTTCACCTTTAGCAATTTCAGTAGAGATATCACGTAAAACTTCATTGTTCCCAAACTTTTTATTTAATTTCTCAACTTTAATCACTAACCTTCAGCCTCCTTTCAATCATTCTACCAATCATCGAGAGCCCGACGACCATCAACCAATAAATGAAACCGACAAACAACAGTGGTTCGAAGTTGCGATAAATATCCGCACCTACCACTTGAGCCCGTCGCATTAAATCTAAATAACCAATGGTTGAAACAAGTGCAGACTCTTTAGTCAACGTAATGACTTCATTCATCAATGCAGGCAAAATGTTTTTCATTGCTTGTGGCAAAATGATATCTTTCATCATTTGTTGATATGGAACACCAAGGGCCATGGCAGCCTCTGTTTGTCCTTTATCAACAGCTTGAATGCCGGCACGAATAATCTCAGAAATATACGCAGCGGAGTTTAAACCAAATGCTAAAATGGCAGATAAAAATGGAGAAATATCATATCCTGTCAATTGAGGAATCGCAAAATAGATAATCATCAACTGAAGGATTAATGGAGTTCCTCTAAAAATAGAGGTATAGAAAATTGCAAACCAGTTAAGTGGTTTAATGTGACTGATTTTGAATAAAGCCAAAATTGTTCCTAAGGCAAATCCAAATATTAATGATACGAATACAAATTTTAACGTTACCCAAATTCCTTCTATCATAAAAGGAATATAAGGCGTGATTTGACCAAAGTCTAAATTCATGCCTTACACCTCGTTTCTATATGTGACTGTTTTGCATGTACTAAAACTATGAGTGCGTGTCTTGTTTATTCTTCTGACAACCACTTTTCTTCCAATTCTTTAATTTTGCCGGTTTCTTGTGCTTTCTTTAATACCTCATTCACTTTTCCAACAAGGTCGCTGCCTTTAGGGAAGGCAACCGCCATACCTGGAGAGCTTGAAGTCGGATCATCAAAACCTGCAAGATTTTGTTCAGCAATATATCCTTTTGCAACCTCTTTATCAATGTAAGCAACATCAATTCGTTTTGATAATAATTCTTGGATTAAAATGTTTGCATTATCCACAGCTTTGATTTCAAAATCAACTGACTCTTCCTTAATTTTCTTAGCGCCTTCTTCTTGAATCGTCCCGAGTTGGACGCCTAGTGTTTTACCTTCTAGGTCTTCAAGTGTTTGAATATCTGAATCTTTTAATGTAATGAACATCTCACCAGAATGATTATATTCTGTAGAGAAATCAACGTTTTGTTTACGTTTGTCGGTTGCAGACATCCCCGAAATGACCATATCGATTCGGTTATTTTGTAACGCACCAATTAAACCATCAAACTTCATATCTTGAATTTCAAGCTCATATCCAAGCTCATCGGCAATGTACTGTGCTAAATCAATATCATATCCTTCGAATTCACCAGCAGTATTTCTTGATTCAAATGGTGGAAAGTCAGCAGAAGTAGCCATTTCCAACACTTTTTTTTCACCTGACTCATCAGATGTATTTCCTTCACTTTTATTTGAATCATCATTTCCGCATGCAGTAAGTAGCATTGCTCCTAGGGCAAGTGTTCCGATTAAGTTCCATTTCTTGATCATGTATATTTCCTCCTAATGTTTGTATATATATACTGTTAAATGGATTTTAACACGCTAATTATAAAGAGGGAAGCATTTTTATACAATCAATTAAAGTTTATTTATTCTGAATATTAGCATTGTGTTTGTTAATAAGAAGAGAAATAAAAGATGTACAAGTGAAAAAATAAGGGAATTTACGATTAATCATAAGGTGATAGGTGAATATTTATACAATTGTTTGTAACTGGTTTTACAAACAAGAGACTGGCTATGCAATTTAATTTTATTAGAACATTCTTTATTAAATACAGCATCAGCTAAATTTGATCAACGTCGCATGTGTAAACGATAGATATAAGAGGATACGTATACATATTGTATGGAAAGAGAAACGTAAAAGAA
>JBFGKX010000155.1:0-5743 GCA_041576455.1 Paenisporosarcina sp.
TCAAACATTTTTTGACTATTTCACTTTGTAAGAATCGCAAGTTTTCTTCATTCTCTATCCCTACATATACTACTCGAGGTGTTAATGGGTTTCCAAAAGTAGAGACTCCATTAAGCGTAATGCTAAATGTATGAATTAATTGAGCTAGATCTTCTAACTCAATTAACAATCTACTTAAATGATCTCTTTGGACTGCCCCTAAATACATCAATGTGATGTGAAGATCTTCGGCTGGTACTAATCTTTTATGTGATTCTTCTAAATGCCATTCTTGTCGTAACTCGACAAGGAGATGTGCTATTTCTTTCGATACTTTTATTCCGATGAAATAGTGTTGCATTCCGTGCACCTCCTTCATTATACAATTAAGTGTACATGAGTAAAGATGAAAAAATACCTCTCTACACAAGTAGAGAAGTACTAGATTACACGCATACAGCTTGTTGAATTTTATGATTAAACGCTTGTTGTAATTTCTTCGTCCAAATTCCAGGCTTACCTGCCCCTACTTGTTTGTCATTAATTTGAATGATCGGCATTATTTCTGCAGTAGTTGAGGACATAAAGAACTCATCATTAGCATTAATCGTCGCAAGAGACATTGGTTGTTCGACAATTGGCAAACCTATTTCTTCACAGCATGCAACAATTACACGTCGAGTAATGCCGTTTAGAATCAAGTTAGTGGCTGGATGCGTATACAAGACGCCATCTTTTATGCCATACATATTTGAAGAGGAACCTTCCGTAACAACATCTCCTCTATGTAATAATGCTTCAAAACACCCTGCTTCATGCGCTTCTTGTTTTGCCATCACATTGCCTAATAAGTTTAAACTTTTAATGTCGCATCGGAGCCAACGTACGTCTTCAACTGTTTTGACTTTTACTCCATTTTCCAATTGTGCTAATGGACGCCCTACTTCTTTTGTATAGGCAATTAGAACAGGTTCCACTGAGTCAGTAGGGAATTGATGTTGACGTTGAGTAGAACCACGAGTAATTTGCACATACACTTGACCCGTGTTGACTTCATTGGCTTCAACTAAGTCGTACATCAGTTTTTGAAAAACATCCTTTGTATATGGGATGACTAGTTTAATTTTATCCGCACTTTCATAAAAACGATCGATATGTTCTTTAGACGTAAATAGATTCCCATCATATACACGAATCACTTCGTAAATGCCATCGCCAAATTGATACCCACGGTCTTCTTTTGATAACTGAACTTCTCCATCTTGCACTAATTGATCATTCCACAATACCCAGTTCATATTAATCCTTCTTTCTATAATTGTTCTGAAGCAAGTTCGCAAATGGCATCAGCATAGATCGCGACCGCTTTGATTAAATTAGATATATCAACAAATTCATCGACTTGATGCGCAACATCAGGTTCTCCCGGAAATAGCATGCCAAAAGCCACGCCTTTTTTGAGCACCCGAGCATAAGTTCCGCCACCTATTGAAAGTAATGTTGCCTTTTCACCTGTTTGACGCTCGTATACACGAGTTAAGCATTGAATTAATTCATCTGACTCCTCTATATAATGGGGTTCAGAATTAGAAGTGACATCTACTGAGACATTCGCTTCATTTAAGAGTTTCTGACACTTTGTTAACTGTTGATCAAAATCATACGATACAGAGTACCTTAAACTTACCTCAACAATGCCTCCGACTGTTGGAGTAAACGACATGACACCCGCATTTAGTGTTGTATCGCCTGATATCTCATCATGATAGTGAAGAGCAAGTGCATGTCCTCTTGAATCATTGAAAAACGAAGAGGCTACAAAGTCAACAAATGCTTTCGAGCCCGTTGTTGTTAAATGGTTATTTAAGAATTTCGCTAAATAGACTCCTGCGTTCAATCCATCGTTAGGTTCCATCGCATGCGCTGACTTCCCTTCAAGCGTAAGAGAAAATTCTAAACCATCTTTTATCATTGAGCCTTTGATTTTATGTTTATTCATAAAATCTTCAAACTCTGTTTCGATTGTATCGCTCTCTACATGAAGAACTGCTGTCGCAACATCCGGAACCATGTTTGTGCGAGTTCCAGACTTAAATGACTGCAACTGTTCCCCTTCTTCAAGATTGGTCGTTGCAAATTGTAAAGTTGCTATGCCTTTTTCGGCGTTGATGATCGGAAAATCCGCATCTGGCGCAAATCCAATGGTCGGCATTTCTTCTTTTTCAAAATAGCGCTTCACACAACGGAATCCGCTTTCTTCATCTGTGCCAATAATCAATCGAACACGTTTCGTCAAAGGAATCCCGGCTTCTTTTACCAGTTTCATGGCCATCCACGCGGCCATCGTTGGACCCTTGTCATCTATTGCGCCTCTTCCATATAAGCGATTATTTTCAATATGTCCTTCAAACGGTGGATATGTCCATCCTTTTCCAGCGGGCACCACATCCACATGCCCTAAAATCCCAAGAAGTTCTTCGCCTTCTCCCATTTCAATATGCCCAGCCATTTGATCGACGTTCTTCACGTTCATTCCGGCTTCTTTCCCTTTAGTGAGCATCCATTCTAAAGCTTTACGTGGTTCAGGTCCAAATGGTTGTGCGATGGACGAATGTTCTTCGTTTAAGACACTTTGAATTTGAATAAGTTGTTGAAGTTCCATTATTAGTTCATCTTGTTTATGTATCGCCTTTTCCATCCAATTCACCACAATTAAATTCCTCCTGCCACTTTCTTAAAGTTATTCTACACTTTTCTCCGGAAATTAATAGGAAAAGTATAAAAAAACTAAATACACGAACGATAAAATAAAACCAGAGATAATCATACGTGTTTATGTTTAGTTTATGTAAAGTTCATGTTAAAATAAGATATTTTACTAGAAATGCTTATTTTATTGCGATATAATTGAATTGTCAGACAACAGATGTCTGTAAACCATATAGAAAAGGGGCTGTCTACGGCACTCTATTCAAATCACCGAGTCTTTTAAGGCTCATTGTCGTCCGCTAGTCTTTGCCAAGAGAACATAAGATGAAGGAGTGGTTCAACATATGAAGCCTACTACTGATCGGATGCTCAATCGTATTAAAGATGTGTATATGTATATCCGAGATCACGGAATTGTTACGACACAAGATTTAGTCGATGAATTCGGCATCACTCCTCGCACCATTCAAAGAGATTTGAATGTGTTAGCCTTTAATGACTTGGTCAGCAGTCCATGTCGAGGCAGTTGGACAACGACGAACAAACGTGTAAAAATGACATCTTAGATACTGTTCAATGCAAAAAAAGAATGACCGAGAATTGTCTCGGTCATTCTTTTTCTTGTAGTGACGCTAATTCCGCTTCCGTTAAATGTCGATACTCTCCAAGCTCCAACGTTTCATCCAATTGAAGTGAACCCATGCGCATACGTTTTAAATACGTTACTTTCTTGCCAACGGATTCAAACATTCGCTTCACTTGATGGAACTTCCCTTCCATGATGGATAACTCAATTTCGGATACTTCACCACTTGAAAGAATTGTCAGATGACCTGGTTTCGTGAAATACCCATCATCTAATGACACACCCTCTTTAAACTTAACTACGTCGTCTTGCGTCACACAGCCTTCAATCACTGCAAAATACAATTTCTGTACATGTTTTTTGGGTGATAGAAGTTGATGTGATAAGTGTCCATCGTTCGTTAGAATTAATAAACCTTCTGTATCTTTATCTAATCTGCCGACAGGAAAAGGTTTAAAATGTTGAGACAATGGATCCAGTAAATCAATCACCGTTTTGTCTTTTTTATCTTCCGTAGCAGAGATGACACCCGGGGGTTTATTCATCATTAAGTAGATGAATTCCGTGTAAATCACTTGTTCACCTAAGACCATGACTTCATCTGCATTTGGATCCACGTGCATCGAAACATCTTTTGCGGTTGTCCCGTTCACTACAACCGCCTTTGATTTTAGTAATAGTTTCACTTCTTTTCTTGAACCATACCCCATATTCGAAAGCATTTTATCTAATCTCATGAAAGAACCACCTTAAAACCCAAATTTCTTTGTATATTTAGTTAAACGTGCTCCAAATAATTTTTGTGCAATGCCTAAGCGTAGCCCAATGAATAAGTAGATGAGTCCACCTAATGTCCCTACAATTAAAATGATGAACATGGCACCCATTTTTGAGTCTGTTGGAATAATTTGAAGGAATAAAAGTCGTGCAACAATCGCCCCAATTAACATGACTCCATTAATAAATGTAATCAGTGCAATTCGACGCACTAACAGTTTTGAACGATAGTCTTGGGTAATTACCAATACCCCAAAATTCATGAAAATTGCCACACTATACCCAATGATGGTAGCAAGAATAGCTCCATTTGTTTCCCAGATAGAAATTAACGGAATATTAAGCGCTAACTTAATCAATAACCCAACTAAAAGGTTTAAAATAATCCATTTCTGTTGATTAATTCCCTGTAAAATAGCAGCTGTTACTGGAAATAAACTAAACAAAATCGCGACTGGCAAGTAATGAGCAAGAATGTTAGAACCGATGACACTTGGTTCATAAAATAAGTGATACAATTCACTCGATAATACCGTCATTCCTACCACCGCAGGAAGCGTTAAAAAATACAGGACTTGGAATGTTTGATCAAGTGTTCGTGATAATTGTTGATGTTCATTGGTCGTATAGTACCTTGTAATTAAAGGAATTAACGCCATTGAGAATCCAGTCGCAAGCATGACCGGAATCATAACTAATTTATGTGACGTGAAATTCAAAATTCCTAAATAAATGTCTGACTGTGCACTATGTTCCGTTCCACTCATCGCTCGATTAAACGTTAATAAATCTACAAATTGAAACAATGGATTCGCTATGCCTAAAAACACCACTGGTATGGCATACACCACAATCTCTTTATACATATCTGTCAATCTAACATTATAGGAAGCTGTTGAACTCTGGAGTAATCGGTCATATTCTGGTTTCTTTTTCCGCCAGTAATAATAAAGGACGGTTAATCCACCAATTGCACCAATAAATGCTGATAAAACAGCGACTTGAATTGCAACTTTAGAGGTACCGTTAAATACATATAAAACGAGATAGGCACCCACAAGTAAAAATAATATCCGCACAATTTGCTCTATTAATTGAGAAACCGCAGTCGGCATCATAAAACTATACCCTTGGAAGAATCCTCTCAATAAACTCATAAAAGGGACAACGATGAGCGCGAAACTCACCCATTTGATGGCATCAGCTACATCATTTACCGTATAGATTTTTTCATTTTCAGCAATTGTCATTCTTGCAAGGGGTTCGGCAAAGAAATACAATGCTAAAAATGACACAAAACCTGTCACGACCATGGCTAGTAGACCCGATTTTAAAAGTCGCCTACCAGTTTCATAATCTCCTAAAGAATTATACTTAGAAACAAATTTCGAGAATGCTAGAGGCGCACCGGAAATGGCAACCGCCAACATCAAATTATATGGAATATATGCGTATTGATATAAGCCAATATTTGCTTCGCCAACCATGGAATAAAAAGGAATTACATATATTACGCCTAATATTTTGGATAGGAATAAGCCAATTGTTAATATGGCAGTACCTTTAAATAAATTATTTGACATGTTTTACTTCCTGACCTATAAATTTTAAACCTAAAGGATATTCTACCCTTAGGACATAAAAACCACAAATAGTTTATAATAGAGAAAAACGAGAAAGTGTGTTTATAAA
>JBFGKX010000156.1:0-5731 GCA_041576455.1 Paenisporosarcina sp.
ATGTTGGAAATTGATGAAAATCATTGCGGATTAACCACGATTAGTAATATGTCTCATGGTAAAGAAACCCATGATCAACCTTAAGTATGTGTCTTAGGATGTGGCATTTAACCCTTCAGTGTCTTTGTTCTGAATCAACTATTTATTTCTTCTCTGACTATATATTATTGGTAAAAAATACCACCATTTTATATGAATTAGAAGATGTTTCTATTTGGATGAAAAAAAAGGTGTGAATTAGAAGAAGTTAGAGATATTCGAATGGATGGTGGACCAAGGCATAAAATTATAAAAATTGATCGAGAACTTGGAAGAGGAATCTTCGAAACTAAAGCAGTAGATCGATTGTACAGTGTTTATCACTTGCGTAAATCTCATAAACATCCGAATAATCACGATTGTGATGAATCTAGCAAGCACAATTTAGTTGACGATAGTTTATACGATAATAGTTGGTATGAAGAAATGGATCTAGATATCCAAAAAGCAGAAAATAACATCTGGAATTAAAGAACAGATAAGGAAGTAGACGCACTAGAACGACATGACGATACTCGAAATGAAAAGTACGAATATCATCATCTATATCATGATGTATTTTGTAACGACTCTGGCCAAAAAGAAGGATTATGTATTTGTTGTGATACTTGCGATGCTAGCCCTTGTATTTGATGCTACACATGGACTCTTCATGTGAGCAATCAGGTCCGTTATTGCAGTTGTTAGTCTACTCGTGATAGTGGCAACTCCCTTACCCAAGAGGGCTTTTACAATGGAATTAATCCACGACCTTAAACGCATCGTTCATAACAATAAAAGTTGATGTCTCTCAGCTAGTACTTCTTTAAAATGTATTTTTGGGGATTCACAATTTTAATTAAAATCTGGCACCTCATAACACATCTTCTTTAATTTTTGCATAACGTCTTACCGCACATAACTCTTTTACAAATTTCGTGCCTTGCAGTTCTATTATTTCAACTGCTTTTCCAGTCGTTGGAGAATGAATCATCAGACCATTTCCATAATAAATGCCTACGTGTCGAACATGAATGGATCCTTCATTCGCAAAGAATAATAAATCGCCAACTTTCCACTGATTCGTGTTAGCTATATCGACTTCTTGCCCAGCTCTTGCTTGATCACTTGCATCTCGGGGAATGAAGTAACCATTTGCTTTAAAAAGGTTATAACTTAACCCTGAACAATCAAATCCATAGGAAGACATCCCTCCCCAAAAGTATGGAAGTTCAATAAATTGTGCGGCATTTGACACGATGTCCTCGCCAGCGCGTTCCATAAAAGTTTCAATCCCCGATGCAATTTCAATATCTTCAGTTGCAACATATGCTTCTCCATGTGGTGTATGGACTAACGTATAAGCACCTTGATTATCAACCACAGGCAAAATGGTATTGAATGGAACCACAAGTAATGGTTTTTGATCCTTCGTCCACATTTGTGATTTTGATCTTCGCACTTTAGCGAAATTTATAGCTGAAATACGTTCCAATTCTTTTAGTTGAGCAATAGGAATCCACCCTGGATACCCCCGTTCGTCTTTTTTAGAAGACTGCCATGTACAAATGACTTTTGCCCAGTCTCCGACAACTTCCTCAATCAATACAGGCTCTCCATATAAGATTTGCGTTTGAACGCGATTCCCATCACATAAATCGAGCAAGTCTTCTAACTTTAAAGCTTCTAACCATTTGGTAAAATGAACTGGATTTTCTATCCCTGGCGCATCTTGTTGACGTACCGATTCAGGCGATGTCCACACTGTCGCCACTGAGACCGCGCATACCCATGTGGTGGATGATTGAAATAACATGTGAATCCTCCCTATCCTTTGCGATGAAATCGCAGATTCATTAAGTCTCTATGTAATCCTAGTCCCGCTTCTTGAGAGAATCGGATATGTCTGCCTTCGTAAGTAATGCCGCCTTCAACGATATCTTCAGCGAGCATCAACGGTGCATCAAAATCAAAGCGTGTGACATTTGGTTGGCTTGCCGCAAAATGAGCAGCTGCTGAGATGCCCAGCTTTGTTTCAATCATGCTCCCTGTCATGCATTCCACTCCATAACTTTCAGCTAATGTATTGATTTTTAAAGCTTGATAAATGCCGCCTGCTTTCATGAGTTTAATGTTAATTAAATCGGCTGCACGCAATTGCAAAACGCGGATTGCTTCTTTAGGGGTGAAAATACTTTCATCCGCCATGATCGGTGTATGCGTATGGCGTGTGACATGTTGTAAGCCTTCTATATCATACGCCTTAACTGGTTGTTCAATGAGTTCAATTTCAAGCCCTGCATCTTCCATTTGTCCAATTGCGCGGATTGCTTCTTTTGCTTCCCATCCTTGATTAGCGTCAAGCCGGAGTTTCGGCTCATACCCGATTTTTTCACGAATTGCCCGAATCCGTTCGACATCTTTGGCAATATCGTCGATGCCCACTTTTATTTTTAATACATTAAAACCATTTGCTACGTAATGGGCAGCATCCTGGGCCATTTCAGCCGCATCATTTACACTGACGGTAAAATCTGTCTCAAGTGTATCCCGATACCCTCCAAGTAATGTGGCAAGTGGGAGACCCGAAAGTTGACCGAGCAAATCATAAATGGCCATATCAAGAGCAGCTTTCGCACTGGAATTGCCGACCATTGAGCGGTGCAACTTCTGAAAAATCCGCTCCGCATGCTGTAAAGTTAATCCAAGTAGTTGAGGGCCAATGACCTGATCAATGGCGAATCGAATACTCCCTAAGGATTCACCAGTAATCACATGTGTTGGAGGGGCTTCCCCCCAACCCACAAAGCCATCTTCTGTCGAGATTTTCACAAAAATTGATTCTGCAATTGTCACCGTCCGCAACGCGGTTTTAAATGGCTTAGTGAGCGGGACTGCCACTGGAAAAGTTTCGATTGAACGTATCATCATGAGCTTTTCCCCCTCCGTTTATTTGACCCCTGGTAAAATCGTCAGTGTTTTTGCATCCCCATCTAACCGCGCTTCCACGCCAAGTGGGACTGCAAAATGTGGTTCACAATGACCGATTTTAAAACCAGATACTACTGGCTTCCCTAAGTCACTTAAATAGTGTTGCAATACTTGATCAAGAGATAAGGTTGTTTTGCGTTTTTTCGGTTCAGCTCGCGCGAAATCACCAACCACGATGGCGGCTGCATCGTGTAATTTTCCTGCTAACCGCAATTGATTTAACATGCTATCTATTTTATATGGTTCTTCATCCACATCTTCAATCAACAGCAGCTGTCCGCGTGTATCTATTTCATATTTCGAGCCAAGTCCGCTCACAAGTAGTGATAAATTCCCACCAACTAATTCTCCCTGTGCAATCCCTCCGGCTAATGTCGTTAAAGGAGAGATGTTTTCGGAATAGTGTAGTTCAATGGGGTCAAATAATTGACCAAACATACGTGCAGATAATTCATGGAACGTCTCTTTCCCGACATCAGATGCGAGCATAGGGCCGTGGAATGTTACAACATTTGCAAACTGCCCAATGGTTGTGTGTAAAAATGTAATATCACTATAGCCCCACAAAATTTTAGGCTGTTCAGCCATTAGTTGAAAATCAATTTGGTCTGCATAACGACCTGCTCCGTACCCGCCTCCAGCACAAATGATGCCTTTAACGCTCGGATCAGCGAGCATATCATGTAAATCTTCTAATCGTTCTTCATCGGTACCAGCTAAGTAGCCGTAAACATTTTCAACATGTTTGCCCATTTTGACATTCAATCCTAATTGCTCTAAAAATGCGAGTGAGCTGTGCAAGTTTTCTAGGTTTGGAGGACTTGATGGTGCAATAACTCCAATCGTATCCCCTTTTTGTAATCGTGATGGTCTTGTGCGCATGCGTGATGCTCCTCTCTTCTGTCTTGAAAATAAGTTATCTTCCTAAGTATAACTTCTTTTCAAAACAGAAGTGTTAGGCGTCCACTTAAATTACCACTACTCTCAACTATTTAGTAAGCCCTCTTAAAGTCTTAGTGACCAACAGAAAAACAGGAATGGCGATAAGAATTACAATGAGATCAAAAATCCTGCTAGATCTCGTTAACAGAACGTCGTTTGCATTGCTAGTTCCACTTGGACTAACATGGCACGATACGCTTCCAAAATATCTTTTGCTTCGAATTTCACAGTTGTTGTTCCCGGTTCAATTTCACACCCCGGCATAAGTGCGGCCCACTCGGCTTGTCCATAGTTTGTAAATTCAATCCGCAGTGTTGGGGTTTTGGGGGGATGCAGTGGTT
Organism: Paenisporosarcina sp.; assembly: GCA_041576455.1. Classification (GTDB taxonomy): domain Bacteria; phylum Bacillota; class Bacilli; order Bacillales_A; family Planococcaceae; genus Paenisporosarcina. The sequence continues at coordinate 4,293 of JBFGKX010000156.1, forward strand.
TGACTAAATGGCGATTATCAACTGCTTTTTGAATTTTTTCCGTCAACAGGGCGTGTGCTTTTTTTGGATGCATCGTTAGCACAGCTTGACGGGTAATCGATTCTTTTACCGCGACCGTTGTGATATTTGGAATGAGCGATGCTGCTTCTCGACAAGCACCATCGTCACCTGCAACCATGATGACGGGTACCCCAAAATGACCTGCCACAAATGCGTTGAGCCCAAGTTCTCCTATTTCCACATCGTCTATATACATGTTGCGCACACCAAAAATCATGGAATGACTCATCACACCAGGTTGACCTGCACGCGAATGATACCCGATAAATATTGCGCCATCGTAGGATTCATTCAATGCTTGAACCATCGAATAAGGTTTCACGCCTCCGGTAATGAGCATCGCTTCTGGGTTTAATTCGTCAATCAGTAAATTATTCATCTGTGAATGACTATCGTTTACCACGATGTCGGTAGCCCCTTTTTTTAATAAGCCTTCAATGACCGCATTCGTTTCATTGGTCATAATTTGACGGGCTCGTTCGTAATTGTGCTTCTTCGAATCTACAAATGTATGATCAGGTAAACCTGTAATCCCTTCCATATCGACCGAGATAAAAAATTTCATATTTCCGATGCCCCTCTCATACCCTGTTACATCTATTCTTTCTTTTCATGTAGTAAATCTTATCCTTAAAAAGTAACAAAATTATTAGAATATTTCAATATCAGTTTTATAAGAGGTTTGTTAATTGAACTAAATTAACTGTTATGATGCATGATTTTACTCGAAAGGCTTTCTGTTCATGTCCGCTTAATTTATGATAGTCTCCACTCATCTATGCTCATTTTAAATTTTCGTAAGTAATATCTAGACGCCCTCATCCGGGACATTCTTTTGCCCTTTACAAAGATAATAATTGAAAAATTACAATTACTTTTGGTTGACATTTGTATTCTAGCGTACTAAGATAGGAACAACTTTTCAGTTCGGAATATAGGCAGAAGGTGTCGAAAGCGACATCGCCGGTGAGAACACCAAAAGTAGAGATAAGTTTAGTTGAGAAAAATCAATGACAAAGAAGAGTAGCTCAAGATTGTTTTAATAGAGAGTCAGCGGTTGGTGGAAGCTGATAAACACCTTGCAGTGAATGGTCTTTGGAGAGTTTCCCTGAAATTAAGTAGGGGAAAACGTGTGATCTACGTTACAGGTCCTAAAGTGAAAGCCGACAATGGCTTTTAATTTGAGGTGGCACCGCGGTCATTCCGTCCTCTGTACATGAACTTCTCTGTTCATGTACAGGGGACTTTTTTGTTTTCCAGGGCCATCTGAGCTGAGCAGAGGAGAGATTGACATGACAACCAAAAATATAAAAATAGCACGTCTTACAATAAATGGGGACACCCTTTCCCCCATCTCGATTTTCAAACGATTACAAGGA
>JBFGKX010000157.1:0-5730 GCA_041576455.1 Paenisporosarcina sp.
GAGTCAATCACTTGCACAACTTCACCTCCAACGGAAAAAATGGACCCTGCCTACCGAAAGGGGGTCCATGGTAACGTTGGAAGATGACAAAAGTTGTGAGGTTACATAATCGTAACTTATCATCACTCGTTTTGGATCCCTACAACCTTATGCCCTGTTCTTTCGGCAGCTGGCTAGCAATTGTGTGTTAATACAATAAGCCCCTGTAGCTTTGCGTCGCTGACTTTCATCAGGTTTGCCTTTGTCGAGTAACAGTAAAATATCTCACTATCAATCTCTTATTATTAATAATAAGATAAAATTGTTATTTTTTATATAGTCTAAAGGTGCTTATTGTGTAAATGTCGAAATGGGTCGAAAGGTGTTTTTTTATTCCAATTATTACATAAAGATGTGTTTTTAGACACAGAACGATACTCACCATAACCATTCATATATCTATATGGTAAAGTAATATTAAAGAATATAGAGGAGTGAGTGGCATGGACCGATTTTGGTTAAAAGTTAAGGAAAGTATATGGTTTGTTCCGACGGTATATAGTTTATTTTCAGTGATGCTAGCAATTGTGTTTTCTACTATTGATCACGTTTATGATGAAACTCTACTAAAGTACGTTCCGCATGTTTTATTAACAACAGTTGGTCTTGCACAAACGATATTAGGCGGTTTGTCGGCAGCACTGTTAACAATGACCGCGTTTACATTCTCTACAATAATGGTCGTGTTGACTACGTATTCTGCACAATTTTCACCTCGAACATTGAAAAATTTTGTGACTGATCCAATGGTTTGGCGTGTATTAGGTGTATTTATGGGTGGATTTATTTATACCACTTTATCCCTACTATTTATGCAAGAATCGATTACTGGTGAATCCGTTATTTCTTCAATTGTGGGTGTATTATATGCGATGATTTGTTTAGTATTCTTTGCAATATTTATTCATCATATCGCTCAAAATATTCAAGTAAATACATTAATTGAAAAATTAACAATCGAAGGTGTAGAAGCTGTGGATTGTTATGAGAATTTCTTAAAAAGAGAAGACATGACAACTCAAACAAGTAGTAACTGGTCGCCTAAGGGAACTGCAAATCCAATTAAAGCGGGAAGAGATGGTTACATTCAATTATTTGATATTGAACAATTAATTGATTTAGCCAATAGATACAATGGGCAAATTGAAATAAATCGTCACATAGGGGACTTTGTACAAGCAAGTACGCCAGTGGTTACTCTTTATGCAGAAGAATTAATAACGCTTGAGGATCAAGATGGTAGACTATTTGTCGTTGGCCAAGAACGTGACACTTTACAAGATCCTGTTTTCGCGATTCAAAAAATGGTGGAAGTATCTCTACGAGCAATTTCACCGGGAATTAATGATCCAAATACAGCCATTCATAATATTCATCAATTAGGTCGATTGCTCGGTAAATATAGTCAACTCCCACAAAATGACTTCATTTTTATGGACGTCGACAAACAATCTCGCGTAAAACTGGCCATTCACCCATATTCCGAACTCTTATATCATACATTTCACCAATTACGTCACTATGGAAAAAGTGATATTTCGATATTAGCTGCTTTTACAGACTCTTTAGCAATCGCGGCAGAATTAGCTCCAGTTCAAGCGAAAAAAGAAATATGGGATATTCAGTTATACGTGATTGAAGGAATGGATAACAAAGAGTTTCAATCATTAGACCGTGCATATTACCAAAAGAAAATTAATCAATTGGCCATGCTTGTTGGAGAAGAAACTGTCGAATTACCTATAGGAAGTCAATCTAACAGCAACAATCCTAGAAAAGAAATAGATGAATTAAATCAATAATCATGATGTAGTTAAATATAAAAGACGAAAGTACCGGAAATATTGGTACTTTCGTCTTTGTCTAATTAAAGTGAATTAAGCATATTTGGCTTCTTTTTGGTTTTAAAGGTAAGAACCTGGCTAGAAGGATCATAGGAATCACCATAAAAATGCTGATCCTTAAATGTATGAATATTTTCATATGTCCATTTCATCGCATTGTATATCTCTTCTTCGTCCTGATCAATCGGTGACCAGTATAGAATTTCAAGGACAGTATTTTCACCAGTTGCTAAAGATCTTCGTATGTAGCCGATACGCGATGCGTGTTTAAAGTCTTCACGTGCATAAAACTTAAGTCGCTTTTCAGTATCTGTATCTTCATAATTAACGGGTTCTACTTCAAGTAGAATCGTTTTGTTTTTTTCTTTTAACTTGTTCAATAGGGTGCGGCCTAGTCCTTCACCACGCGCATCTTTTGATACAAATAAGTAATCTACGAATACAAAGTTTTCAAACTCTACATACATCAGGACATGTTTAGGTCCTTCATCCTTTATATATATATTTTCTTTTTCAGCTAAAAGTGTTTCCATATGTTCTTTTGATTTCATCTCTTCCACAGGGAAGTATTGATTTAATTTTTCATACCAATTCATCTAAACAGTCTCCTTCGAAAATTGTATTTTGCCTGGAGTTTTTGTTTGTGGAGTGGTAAATAAGAGGAAAAAAGTAGGCGAGAAAAAATCCTCGAATATATATTTACCTTAAATTCACATATTTAAACATATTTCTAAAAACTTTTTATTCGAAGCGAGCAATTGATCGGGTAAGTCATCTATTGGATAGAATCCTAAACTAAGCGTCTCTACTTCATTTGATTGAAGTTCTCCAGAATATGTCTTTGTTAAGTATACCACTGTCACAGAATAAAATTCATCGCCATTGTCAATTTTAAAATAATAGTCAGGCCCAGAAAAAACATGCCCTAATGTTAAATCGGTAACGGATAAGCCTGTTTCTTCTAAAACTTCCCGACTAGCTGTTTCTTCCAAACTTTCACCCAGATCCATTAAACCACCAGGTAATCCGTAAATTCCAGGTTTACGTTCTTGTAAGAGTATTTCTTTATGATCATTCTGAATAATAACGACTGCTCCAGGTAATATCAGTGGGCGATGTCCTACATATTTGCGAACTTCTTGATAATATTCCATCTGTTCGTCCTTTCTTAACCATTTTAAATATATATACCCAATATTCTCTAAGTTAACTTATAATAAGAAAAAACATACTTTAAAGGATGTGGAAAAGGTGACGAAAAAGCTTTGGTTTCAAGCAGGAGTAGGAATTTTACTTGCCATGCTAATTATACGTATGTTTATGGAAGTTAAAGGAATCTTTTCACCCCTCTTAGTTATAGCTCAAACTATTTTCTTACCATTATTATTAGGTGGCGTCTTATTCTATTTAACAAGACCCATTCTTCACGGTTTAGAAAGAAGAAAATGGCCAAGGTCAATAAGCATAACCGCCATTTTTGTGGGTGCAGGATTCGCACTATGGGTCATGTCAGTTTTTATAGGCCCTGCAATTACAAAACAAGTGGACGCATTTGTTAGAGATACGCCAGAGATAATTGCAAACGTTGAAGATATGATGGATTATGTACTCGATCAAAAAAATCGTTTACCAGAATCGATTGAACAATCGATTGATAACCAATCAACAAAAGTGAATGACATTGCAAAAAGTTTCGGATCTTCGGTCATTACATTTATCCAGAGTTTCTTTCAAGGATTATTTTTATTAGTTTTGGTACCGTTTTTCCTAGTTTATCTATTAAAAGATCATGAAAAATTTGCACCATTTATGGCGAACTTCTTTAGTGGAGAACGTAAAACGTGGATTCGTAAAACCTTGGTCGACATCGATCATACATTGACAGCATATATTAAAGGTCAAGCGATTGTGAGTGTGGCTGTAGGAGTCATGTTGCTAATAGGTTACTTAATCATTGGTCTTGATTATGCAATACTTCTTGCTTTATTCGGTTTGCTGATGAATGTCATTCCCTTCTTAGGACCATTTATTTCTGTCGTTCCAGCGATTATCATTGGCTTTATTCAGGAACCACAAATGGCCATTTATGTAGCCATCATTATGATAATTGCCCAACAAATTGAAAGTAATTTAATTTCACCAAACGTAATGGGGAAAGCGCTTGATATTCATCCGATTACGGTGATTACGATTATTTTAGCTGCAGGGAATATTGCTGGTTTATGGGGAATCATTTTAGCTATTCCAACTTATGCAGTGGTCAAAACTATTTTAAGGAACATCTACGCAAGACGCTCGGAAATTAGAGACGCTGCAACTTCATCCGTAGAGGAGGAGTAATATTACTTGGAATACAAGTGAAATTACTAGTTGCCCCAACTTAATAGAGTGTGAAAAATCCGGCCACTCAAATTTGAGAGGCCGGATTTTATTAATCTGGATATCGTTCTTCACTTGCTGAAGAGTCCTTTGAAGACTGTTTATTTTTTTCATCTTTAACTTTTTGATTTAATTCTTCAATTGGAATCGCGTCTACGGTCTGCATATCTTCATGCATATCGAAAAGACTTTCTTTTTTTGTATTAACTATATCGGGATTGTCCAAATTACGACCTTTAGCATCTTTGCGATGAGAATCATCAAAAGATTTGTTCGTCATTTTAACCGACCTTTCAATCGCTTACTTTCTCACCATATTCACTAGCATGTGAGATAGCGCATGTTGCTGATCTTTATCGCCCGCATTCCATAATTCTTGTAATAATTTCTCTTCACTATTTTTAGGGCTTTCATTTTTAGCTAAATAGCCAGCTACGATTTCAGCTGTTTTAGCTAACTGTTCTTCCCCTAGCCCTAATTTTTCACCTGTTTTAACTTTATCTCCTAAATAAGATTTAAAGGTCGAAAAATTCGCTAAAATTTCTTCTTTCTTTTCCGGGCTAACTTTGTTTAATTCGTCTTGAACTTTACCTTGAATGTTATCCATGTCTTAGACACGCTCCTTTTCATCTTGTTAGTATTAGGTTTATCCTATTTATTCATTACTGAAACCTAACAAGGCATAAAATGGGTATTATTCACTATTCAATTGGACAAAATCCACACTTTTGCAATCCTGGAACATGTTTCGAAAGACAACAGGTTTTTCGTACGATTGTATTCAATAATTGAGAAGGTTCTAAACCATTTAAAAATGGTTTAAAAAGAGAGTGAGAAGCGATTCCTACCCATACCTCATCAGATTTTAAGATTTCCATATCAACGCGGGCTTGCTTTTGAGTAGAAGGTTGATTAAGCAAGACTGCATAGTGCCACAATAAAAATCCAAAAACGTTTTCCCATAATGTTAGTGTAGAGACAGAGGCATATTTACGTATTTCAACAATCATCAAATGAATCTGCTCAAACAATATTTTTTTAATAATCTCTTCACGTTGTTCTTTTTCAACATCCACATACTGTTTTTGATTCACATGCATACTGATGTTCTTAGCACCATACTCAACATTTACGCCAAATAGTAACTCGTTAAGTTCACCCATCCATAACTCATCATAAGTAGCGAGCATTAAAAATTGTGTCGATATAAACAGACCATATCTGCGCATAAAGTAGGAAGCAGCAACCGTTTTAGTATCAATACCGGTAATTGTTTGCACGATAGGTAAGAAGTCAACTTCTCTAATTTGTTTACTTGTACACAATGGTTGCGTGGGTGGGGTGATATATGTGCTATACATATTTAATTGTCTGATTTGATCACTTGTAAGAATAGTCATAAGTTCAGTATACAAAATATTTTGAGTGAAAGTGTTGACTTTCATAATGATAATGATTATCATTATCA
>JBFGKX010000158.1:0-5585 GCA_041576455.1 Paenisporosarcina sp.
GTCTGCACTAGTTGATACTCCATTTTTTGCTTTTTCAAAATGAGCAACTGCATCAGGTAAATCCTTTGGTTCAATAATTTTATCAAAGGACATATTTAATAATTCCTCATTTGTATAGCCAGTAATTGACTCACTTGCAGGATTAGCTTCTATAAATTTACCTGCGTCATCAAAAGAGAAAATTGCGTCTGGGCTATTTAAAAAAAGAGATTCATATCGTTCATTACTTTCTTGTAGTTTCATTTCTGCATCTACTTGCTCAGTTATATCAAAAACCGTCCCAACCATCATGAATTCCCCACAAACTTCTGCTGCAGTTGCATAGATTTCAATATAGATTAGGCTTCCATCTTTTTTAAATTTCCGAACTCTATATTTTCCGGTAGTTTTTTCGCCATTTTTTCTTCTTTGTATATTTCTCTGAATTTCAGAAAAATCATCGGAATGAAAAATTTGATTTAGTTTTACATTTCCACTGGTTAATTCTTCTTTTGAATAGCCCAGCATCATGGAGTATTGAGAATTGACAAAAGTATAAGATTCTTCCCCCAGTATATAAATTCCTACAGGTGATTGATCAATGAGTTGATGAACTATTGATTTATAAATAGAAAGTTCAGACTGATTACTTTCATTTATATTTTTTAAGTTTGTGATAAATTCATTTAGCATCTTTTCGTCTTTCATTAACCTATCATCATTTTCATTTAGGTTTTTCATTGGAAACAACTCCCGCATTTTAGCAAAGCCTATCTATTAAAATTAAAATGTATTTAACTAGAGTAATCTATTTAGATTGAAGTCACAAAAAATGAAGGCTATAAAAAAGAAATTTTCTAAGCCTCGACTAATACACATTCTTCAATTATTTTTAGTAAAATCATTTCAATAAAAAATGTTTTTTAATGGTTATAATTGTATATTATTACCTTCGTTAAACCTAGTACCTTTTTCTCTATTTTTGGTGATATGTTCAGATTAAAATTATTAGTTATTATTTTTTAAACAGGTCTAAAGTTACTGTTATATCCTATTTTTTCTATATTTGAATATTTTTAGACTTAATTTATTTATACTCCCTCTAGGTTATCGAATCACATATTATTGGGGGGGAATAATGGGAAATGTTCTTGCGAAACGTTTGTTTACATTACTTTATGGGAAAAACAATTATAGGATATTGGAAGTAGAGGTGTTAGCATGTTTTTCAATAGCTGGGAAGGAATTGGAAGAACCATTGTAGTAGGAGTTTTAGCTTACTTGGGATTAATTCTTATTTTAAGAATTTCTGGAAAGCGGACACTTTCGAAAATGAATGCTTTTGATTTAGTTGTAACTGTGGCGCTTGGATCAACACTTGCTACAATTTTGCTGAGTAAAAAAGTTGCCCTAGCGGAAGGATTAACTGCCTTTTTCGTATTAATCGGCATGCAATTTGTTATTGCTTGGTTATCAGTCAGATCTAACTTTGTAAGCGGCTTAATTAAGTCTAACCCAGAGCTCTTATTTTATAATGGGCATTTTTATAAAAAGGTTATGAAACAGAATAGAATTCTTGAAGTCGAGATTCTCCAAGCGGCGAGAACAAACAGTATTGGTTCTATGGATTCAGTAAAAGCCGTTGTGCTAGAAACCGATGGAAGTCTTAGTTTTTTAAAAAAATCCGATCACATTCAATTTTCGACTTTAGCTAATGTGGAAAATAATCATCATGAGCAACTTTAATCTATATTTCATTAAAGAAAAGAGACTATCTTTTTTAATTATGTTCTGTTAAACAAAAAATATTAATTGGAAATTGGAGGAAGATATGCATTTATTCGAGGATGTATTTATTCAAATTCTTATTTTACTTGCGATATCTATATCAGTAATTGCCATCTCAAATCTTCTGAAACAACCTTATTCCATTGCACTCGTTCTTGTCGGACTATTATTAGGGTTGACCGATGTACCCATTATCGAAGAAGCCGAACAATTTATTACACAATCTCATGTTTTTCAGGCCATTATCATCTCTTTATTTTTACCAATTTTACTTGGGGACGCTACGCTAAAATTAGAGTTTTCAGTTCTTAACAATCAAAGAAAGCCTATTCTCGCACTAGCTTTTGTGGGAACATTCTTATCCTTTATTTTAATTGGCTTTGGCTCCTATTATCTGATCGGATTGCCCTTAGTTGTCGCATTTACGTTTGCCGCTTTAATGAGCGCAACTGATCCGATTAGTGTTTTATCTATTTTTAAATCACTAGGTGTCCCAAAGAAGCTTGCTATTACGATAGAAGGTGAATCTTTAGTAAATGATGGCATTGCCGTGGTTCTATTCCAAATTTCAACTATTTATTTGATTTCGTATATGGAAATGGGTGTTGCAGGGATTGGAAGTGGCATTCTTTTATTTTTAAAATTTAGTATTGGTGGTTTAATGATTGGGTTGTTACTAGGCTTTATTGCTAGTCACCTCCTGCGCCCCTTTGATGACTATCCTTTAGAAGTTGCTTTTTCAGCCCTCCTATTTTTCGGCTGTTACTTTATTGCTGAACATTTTCATGTTTCCGGTGTGATAGCAGTTGTAGTTGGAGGTCTTGTATTTGGAAGCTATGGCGCACGAATTGGCATGTCTGCTCAAACGAAAACAAATATTAACACATTTTGGGATAGCATTACACAAATTGCAAATTCATTAATTTTTCTCATGATTGGGTTAGAGATTCGTCATATAGATTTTTCAAATAAGTGGGGAATTATTTTCCTTGCGATTGTCATTGTATTAGTGGCGCGGGCAGTTGCTGTCTATACGAGTACATCGATTGTGAAAGGGTTAACGAGCACTGAAAAACATATTATTAATTGGGGAGGCTTAAAAGGAAGTCTTTCTATTGCCCTTGCACTTAGCCTATCGCCTGAATTTGAAGGAAGAGAAACCGTCCTCTTACTTACTTTTAGTGTCGTTTTGTTTTCTTTAATCATTCAAGGACTATCTATCAAATCCTTAGTCACGAAGTTAGGCGTTCTTTCACCAAAAAACAATTAAGATGAATTCAATAAAAATGAGACTTGCATTTAGTCTGCAAGCCTCATTTTTGTATTGACTTCATCTAACCTAAGTAGAAACATGTAAAAATTAATTAGCAACTAAATCACTCTTCATCAAAAGTAAGCATTTGAACTGGCATTGGGCGACTAAATAGATAGCCCTGCCCTTCATCACAGTTTTCTTCTTTTAAATAATTTAGTTGGATTTCATCTTCAATTCCTTCAGCTACCACATGCATGTTCAAACTATGTGCTAATGAGATAATAGCAGACGTAATTCGCTTTCCATTTAGGTCTTTATTAATATCTTCTATAAAACTGCGATCTATTTTTACTTTATCGAATGGATATTGACGAAGATAACTTAAAGATGTGTACCCAGTACCAAAGTCATCAATTGAAATGGAAATGCCAGCTTTCTTTAATTTTAAAAGACTATTTTTGATATAACCTACATCGTCTAATAAAATACTCTCTGTTACCTCAAGTTCTAACCACTTTGGATCTAACTTTGTTTCTTCTACTATCTTCAACACGACTTCCACAAAATTATCGTGCTGCAATTGCTTAGTTGAAATATTGACCGATGTTTTAACCGGTGCTTTACCCGAATCTTGCCATTTTTTCGTTTGTTGACAGGCTTCTCGTAGTACCCATGCTCCGATTGCAATAATTTGACCGCTTTCTTCAGCAATTGGAATAAAATCGAGTGGTGAGACAATTCCAAATTCAGGATGATTCCAACGAATTAATGCTTCAAGGGAAATTAATTTTCCAGTTTTTAAATCGACAATCGGTTGATAGTACAATTCCAGTTCATTATTTTGAACGGCATGTTGAAGGTCTTGCTCAATTGTTAACTTATAGGCAGCTTTTAAGTCCAATTTTTCAGAGTACACGGTATAGCCATTTCTTTTATTTTTTTTCGTATAGTACATGGCTGTATCTGCATTCCGAATTAATTCCTGTACTGTGTCTTCAGACCCATTATTAAATGCAATCCCAATACTCGCAGTTACGGTCATCGAATGGCCGCCAACAATAAATGGCTCTTTCATAATATCATCGTTAATATGTTCTACTAGCTTTAACACTTCTTCACGGGTGATATCGGGAAGTAGGATGGTAAATTCATCTCCCGCAAATCGGCTAATGGTATCGGTTTTCCGGAGACTTTGTGTTAATCGTTCCGCAAAACGGATTAGAAACTCATCGCCTATTTGATGTCCTAATGAATCATTAATAAACTTAAATCGATCCAAATCAAGAAACACAACTGCAAATTGTTGGCGACCATCACCATAAAACTGAATTAGTTGATTTAAACGATCTTCAAACAGTTTTCGGTTCGGTAGTTTTGTAAGAGGATCATAAAACGCAAGTTCTTCTAATTGTTTATCTAATATTTTTCTTCTCGTAATGTCTCGTGCAATACCATAAGTCCCAACAATTTCTCCATTTACTTTCATTGGAAAATGCGTTGCATTTACTTGGATTATTCGTCCGTCTTTTGATTTAATGCTTATATCCGAATTATTTGGAATTCCCTCTTTTGCATTTTGAAAATGTGAAAATGCTTTTGGTAGGTCCTCCGGAATTACAACGGGCTCTAAGGACATCTTTAAAATTTCTTCATTGGTATAGCCGGTCATGACTTCACTTGCAGGATTCGCACTTGTGAACATTCCATTATCATCTAAAGTGAAAATGGCATCCGGACTATTTTGAAATAAAGATTCGTAGCGTTCATTACTTTCATAAAGCAGACGTTCCGCTTCAACTTGCTCTGTTATATCAACTACGGTACCAAACATCGTCATTTCTCCGTAAATCTCTGCTGCAGTTCCATGAACATCTGTATAAATGAGGCGACCATCTCTTGTACGTTGTCTAATCTTATACCTAGTTGGTTTTTTATCTCCTGCAATTCTCTTAATTATATTTTTTTGGATTTCTGAAAAATCATCAGGATGAATAATTTTATTCAATGGCCAGTCTCCGCTTGTTAATTCCTCTTTCGTATAACCTAACATTGAAGAAAAATGTGCATTTACATACGTGAAGGATTTCTCACCTAAAATGTAAATTCCTATAGGGGCTTGATCAATTAAAGTAAATAACATTGTTTGATAAAAAGAGAAATTTGTAGGTTCTTTTTCATTATGATTTTTTATAAACGTAATAAAATCATTGAATGAATTTCCATCTTTTAGTATTTTATTAAAATCTATCAATTTTAACAGCTCCTGAGTTTTATGATGAGATTAGCTTCGTTATTTATTTTTTTCCTTTGTATACATGGTTGTTACATTTCTGCCCATTGACTTCGAGTGATAAAGAGCTTTATCAGCACTCTTAATTAATTCATTATAACTCTGCATCTCACTTTTATAAATGGATACACCTATTGAAATGGTTATTGCTTCTCCAGTAATTGCGTAACGGCGTTCTATTTCATTTCTCAATCGTTCTGCTATTTGATATGAAACATCCGCATCGCTGTACTTCACTAAAATCCCAAACTCTTCCCCACCATATCGAAAGCA
>JBFGKX010000159.1:0-5528 GCA_041576455.1 Paenisporosarcina sp.
TAGGGTGACGTAAGAGGATCTTAAGAAAAATAAAGTATGAACATGAGTAGTTGAATATGCTGGCGAATCAACAGGTTTCCTATTGTAAGCGTAACTCTTCATATAATTTATATAGAGAGAAGGTCGACTATTTCTGAAGACTCCTGCGGAAAAACGAAACAAGCTAGACCCCATAAGCTTAGCTGTCATAGACAGCTGAGCTTAGGAGGCTAACGTTTCGTCCGCGGAAAGCGAAAGAAATAGCCGATCATCAGTTTTTTAAAAAGAGTGAAAAAGATATGAATACGAATTTTATACTTTTATATTGATTATTATTCTTTTGTTTACAAACTGAAGGAAGAACTCAAATGATGAGTTCTTCCTTTTTATTTTCTTAATTTTGTAGTGGTAGATCCTTTTTTAGTATCCATTACTTTTTTTACAATTGGTATAATGATGGGTGCAAATTTAATTGCTGTTTTAATTAAGCTGCCAATTCTCATATTTATCTCTCCTGTCATTCCTATTTAGGAATGTAATTCCCTCAATACGTTTTTGATAAACTTATCGCAGTAATTTTACCCCTTGTACGATATTCCAAATCAAAACAATGATGGAAAGAATAAAATAGAGCACCATAAATAAAAATGGGAGACTTGCAGCATAGAAATCAAATGACGTACTTGAATTTAGTGAAGGTGATGGGCTATACAATGTAAAAGAGCCTACGATTAAAAAAATGATTCCTATAAGACCAACCCCAATTGGAATCATATGTGAAATAAGAGAACGCTTCGCATGGTGTTTAATCTCTGTATCTGAAGAAATGAAATACACTATAATTGGTAATAAAAACGGTGCAAATAAAACGCTAAAATAACATAAGGCTGATAAAATGCGATGATTATCCAATATGGTTCCCCCCTAAGTCGTGATTACTTATGTATATGGAATTAATTTAATATATTTTCAGGACAATGCATGTTTAGTTAAAATATTTGCATATTGTTCAACTGATGAGATTAATACATACTCACCCGGTCCATGCCAATCATCTCCGCAAGGGCCAAATTCAATTGCGTCTGCGCCTGTCTCTGCATAAAAACGAGTATCAGCTGCACCATGTTGGCCGAAAAAAACAACATCTTGTTGTCGAACTTCTTTAGTTACAGAAGCTAGGTTTTGGACAAAGGGATTGTCTTCTTTAACGGTTATTGCAGCCATTTGATCATGAATGACTAGCGAGTTTTGTGAATTAAATGATTGAGCTAAGTTTGTCAATTGTTGAATAATTTCTTCGCGCTCTTGTCCTGGTACAAAACGGATATCATAACCGACCTCACATTGATCAGGTACCATATTAAAACGATCACCTGCTTGAATTTTAGCCAAGTTAATAGAAGGATATTCATAGTATGAGTTTCTAGCACTTGTGAAAGGTAAAGTCCTTAGCTGCTCATGGAAAGCGTATGATGATTCAATAGCATTTTTTCCTTCCCACGGCCTTGAACCATGGGCCGCTTTCCCAAAGAATGTGATTTTCACTTGTAATACGCCTTTTGATTGAACACTCAATTTTAATTGAGTTGGCTCTCCACAAATCACAAAGTCCCCAGAGTGACCAAGTTTAACTAGATGCCCAGAGGTTTTATAACCTCCTATTTCTTCATCCGTGACAATATGTAACACGACCCGTTGATGTAATTTATCTTGTTGTTGTGAAATACGTCGATAAGCTTCCATCATAGCGGCGACTCCAGCTTTCATGTCAGCAGAACCACGGCCATATAAACGATCACCATCGATGACAGGAGTGAATTGACTAATTTTTGCTGGAACAACATCAACGTGACCATTCCATACAATCGTTGTTTGACCTTTTCCCACTTCAGCGTGAATCATTAAACGTCCTTCATTCTCAATGACTTGATGTAGCACATTATGTTTCGTCAACCATGCGGAACAAAATTGAAGCGCATCATTTGCACCCTGTTCAGTATCACTTTTTATCGCGATTAAATCCTTGAGTAAATTGATCACTGTTCCATCACACCTTTTCATATTTTAATATCTAGTATAACGATAGATTTTGGAAATGTCATAGACCTAAAAATAGCAACTTGATTCTTTTTAAGTGCTTATGTACAATGAACACGTAAGATTAAAATAGATGTATGTACCACAAGGGGAGCCTTTTTAAGGCTGAGAGTGAACTGAAAAGTTCTAACCCTTAGAACCTGTAAGTTAATGCTTGCGCAGGGATGTGGATAGAAACCGACTCCAACGACGTCAGGCTCTGTCCCTGAAGTCGTTTTTTTATGGTTTTTTTCACCCTGACATGCGATTTGCAGTACATCGCAAAAGGAGGAAGAAAGTTGAGAAATCAAAAAGTTTTATTATTAGTAGAGATAGCAATCTTTGCTGCATTGGGGTTTGTACTAGATTTTGTTGCGTTTAAGATGCCACAAGGGGGATCAGTCAGTCTAGTGATGATTCCAATTATCCTCATGGCATTCCGTAGAGGTGCTTTAGCTGGGATAATTACCGGGTTATTAATCGGGTTGTTGCAAATCGTTTCTGGTCTTATATACGTTACGCCTTTATCATTTGGCTTTGTCGTCATGCAAGTCATATTAGATTATTTAATTGCATTCGGTGTAGTTGGATTAGCAGGATTATTTCGTTCACAATATGAGGTTTATTCAAATAAACATAGTCGTGGCAAAATGATTTTAATCATCATCATGGCAGTATTCGTTGGTTCATTATTGCGATATGTAACACATGTGATAACAGGAATTTTATTCTTCGGTATGTACGCAGAAGAAGGAGCTAATTTGTTGTTGTATTCAGGCGTATACAACGCTACTTATATGATCCCGGTATTTTTAGTGTCAGCTGTCGTATGTACATTATTATTCTTAGCCGCTCCACGCTTGCTGGTACCACGTCATCTATAATTCAAGGTAGAGCATAGTTCATGTAGTTGTTAGTGGAAGTGTATATCATGGATAAAACCATGTCCGCTTTAAAGCGAATGGGCAGAATATAATGCCACTCAACTGTGGCTACCTAGATAAACGCTAATTTACAATAAGTAAAACTCTTTTGGTTTTCCAAATGTTCAGAATGAATTTGGCAAATGGGAAAGCATCATTTCTTATGGTATAGTATGGGGGAGATATTTGAGAAAGAAAGGGTTTTACGAATATGATTGCAAAAACAACTGAGGACTTTGAGTCGTTAAAAACTATTGGTCGAATTGTAGCAGAGATTCGCGACATAATGCGTGCAGCAACAAAACCAGGCATCACAACAAAAGAAATTGATGAAATTGGTGGACGTCTGTTTAAAGAAAAAGGGGCGATTTCTGGTCCTAAAGGTGAATATGATTTTCCTGGATATACATGTATTAGTGTGAACGAAGAAGTTGCCCACGGGATTCCAGGCTCAAGAGTTATTAAAGAGGGCGACCTCGTGAATATCGATGTTTCCGGATCATTTAATGGTTACTTTGCGGATACTGGCATATCATTCGTGGTTGGTGAAGGCTATGTCAAAAAAGAGAAGCTATGTCAAGTAGCTGAAAGTGCATTTAATCGCGCGATGTTAAAAGTAAAAGCTGGCGCAAGATTAAATCAAATTGGAAAAGCTGTTGAGCGAGAAGCGAAAGATAATGGCTTTACCGTTATTATGAACTTAACAGGCCATGGCGTGGGAAAATCACTTCATGAAGCGCCACAACATATTTTAAATTACTTTGATGCTTGGGAACCGACAATATTAAAAGAAGGCATGGTTTTGGCGGTTGAGCCGTTTATCTCCGAAAAAGCTGAGCATATAGTGGAATCTGGAGATGGGTGGACATTCTTAACACCAGACAAATCACTTGTTGCCCAAATTGAGCATACAATAATCGTAACCAAAGATGCACCTATTTTATTAACAAAGATTGATTAACAAAAAAAGATCAACTGCTAAGAACGTGCAGTTGATCTTTTTTTAATAAATAAAATTCCTGCTAGCATAAAGGCACTCAAGAAAAGAGCGGCTGTTGAAACTAACAATTCGTCAAAACCATTTTTAACTGCGATACCTATAAATGCCCAAATAAAGACAAAGACGTATATAATATCAAAATGATGGTAACGAATATGTAAAGCAAGTGCTGTCCCAATTGTCATCATGATAACGGCCCATAGGGGGTCACTTAACCCCCATCCATTCCATTGATAAAAAGTTAAAACATAACTAATATTTGCTATAGTCGCAACACTTATCCATCCCAAATAAATTGAGATGGGAAGGCGACTTAAGATGTGATTATCCGTAAACGAATACGTGTTATATAAGAGCATTAGCGTGACAAGTAATCCAATCATTGCGAAAACAGTTAATAAAAAGTATTCATAATGCCACAAATAAATCCACGTTATATTAAGAACACAACTAATTATAAATAAAGTTGAGCGCCTTACATGGATAGCTTCTCTTTGTTTAATTTTCCACATGGCGACTACCCAACCAATTAGCAGTACATAAATTAATAACCATATTAGAAATACATATCCTGCTGGCGTAAATAAGACCGGAAGCCGATTTGATATTTCACCAGTAGTTTGATTATTTAATGGCAAAATATTTGCAAGCGCATTAATCGCAATAACAGTAAACAATGCGATAACCATGAGTATAGAACGTCCCATCGCGTTCACCTCCTATTTTTTAAGTATAACTTTAAGAATCAGTAACAACAAATTTCAATTTCCCTTAAATTTCTTTTCACATAAGCTGAAAAAGCGAAGGCTTTAACGTAAATATTCGTTTAATTAATGTAAGTATGAAGCGACATTTTTAAAATAAGAGTGAATCCAAAAAGTTAAAATAACTTCAATACAAAATGTTATACGTTCAGGAACATTATTACAACCAAAAATTTGGAACTTTTTCTCATTTTAAAGAACGGGGGAAATTATTTATGAACAACAAAGACGGGATAGATCGGTTGCAATTCTTAAGAATTAAATAGTGATTCTTTAAATTTTTAAATATGAGTATCAACAGTTACTTGTAAACACTCACAGAACGAAATAAGGGTCTGCTTTAATTATTTTAAAGAGCGGAAATTAGGAGTGGGATGTAGGTAATGCTGCAGAACTTCAATAAAATTTCAAATAATAAAGTAAATAAATTAGTTAATTTCTGTTTAATTATCGAGGTATGTATAACTTGTTAAAGAAATGTGTGAAATGACACATCAAGAGTATGCATAAAATATTGTGACAGCATACTAAGAGGGTTAAATTGACCTGCAAGTTTAAAAAAATATCGTGCATTTTTAGCAAGTGTGTATCGTAGAGACGGCCCTGTTATAAAACCATATCAAGACGTTTCGCAAGGCGAAGAACCGTGATATAATAATTAAGTATTTTTCGGAAAATTTAGAAACACATGGGGGAAAAGATTTTGACGACTAAAACATATGCTGAAGTATGGGATTTAGATATATTTTTTAAAGGAGGAAGTTTATCTCCTGAACTTCGAGAACA
>JBFGKX010000160.1:0-5471 GCA_041576455.1 Paenisporosarcina sp.
AGCAGCCCTTGAAGATGAAACGAAGACGCAAATCTACGCGCAACGCAAAATTGACGTAGAAAGTGTGTTCGGTCATATCAAGGGCAATCGGTCGTTCCGGCGATTTCTACTCCGGGGCCTCGATAAAATACAGACGGAATTCGGGATTGTGGCATTGGCCCACAATCTCCTGAAAGTATCTGGCATTCGCCAGCTGCTTTCAGCGCCCTCACGAACCAATCAAAAAAACAGACGGAGAAAAAGAAAATCTTTTTCTCCGTCTGTTTTATTTTAGGGGCTTATGGGACAGCCCCGTTTTTTATTTTGCATCTGTATATTCTGGGCCCTTTGGTAAAATATTTGACATATGAATTTCTTCAAGTCCTACTTTAATTTTGGTCGTATAGCCAAGGTTATTTTTTGATAAATAACCTGCTTTGGACCTCATTAGTTCCTCAATTACTGGAAGGTGTGAGGGGTCAATATCTTTCCAAAGTTTATAAGAGTTTAGTAAATCTTCAAATGTTAAATGAGAATAGTCACGACCTACAAAGTTTTTCGTAGTTGAGACCTTATACCAAATATCTCCATCAGAACGAATCCACAATGACTTTTCTTTTTCGATGGCTGTTTGAATTTTAGTTGCAACCTCTAAATACTTGTTATCTCCAAATTCGTTGTAGGCAGTTAATAAAATGTTCATTCCACCAAGAACATGGTTCATTGAAGAGTGTGTAGTTACATCCTGAACGAGTGGGAAGTAATCAGAAATGTAGTAAGAATCACTATCCACAGGAATGAAATTACCCTTAGCTTTTTGGCTCACAAGTAAATCTGCATAATTTCGTAAAGGAATTCGATAATTTGGATCTTCAAATTCTTTACCACTGCGGTATAAAAACAAGGCTATTTGTTCATTAAAGCGAGTGTCGACAAAAGGTGCTGTAATGCCAAATAGATTTTTTAAATAGGTACTTGTTACTTCAGTTTCCCAGTATGTTTTGGATCCTTTAAAATTTTGTAAATTAACAAATGAATTAATCAGCAAATTTTGAAAGTACGGTTCTTTGTTTTGTAAGTAAAGAGCTAATGCTCGATCTTCTTTAATTAGTAGTAAAGAACGGCCATAACCTTTAAAAGAAAGGGGCATTGGTTCTATACTTGTGGCCATTTTATTATAGGGGCCATTAGCTGTATACCATGCATTTCGTTTTCGATAATTTACGGCAGATTCGAGCATCCAACTATCCATATTCGATTTTTCATTGAATAACTTATGATTAGAATCTAACAGCCAATGATCTACCACGTCATACCCAAATGAAACTAAGGTGTAAATAGATAAGTGATTATCGTTTAATAGAGCAGAAGAGAACGCTTCTGTTTCATTAACTAACTCACGCGTTTTACTAACTGCTTTCGTATTATACTCAATTTGTAATTCTTTTGAACGATAAGCTTGCCCAATCATTTCATGTGAGATTACACCTGTGGTTGAGCTTTTCTCTAAAATGCCAGTTGGATAGGAGGATGGATCATAACCGAATATATCATCCTTATTTTTTTGAATAGGATAGCGATCATAACGGTGAAGTTTCAATTGTTGCATATCCTCTTGTGTGCGGATAATATCAATTTGAATTAAAGTACCTGTAGAATTTTTAAGTTCAGTAAATAGGAAAAAGTCACCATTTGTAAGGGTCCTTTTTGTAACATTTAAATGAGCTGCAGTACCACTAATTCGATACGAGTATATTGTATCTGAAGCATAAGCATATTCAATATTTGATGACCCTATAAATCTAAGTGCGTGTTTTGAACGAATATAGGTTTGGACTCCATCTTCAATAGGTAGTTCTGTGAAATAACGATTTTCTCGAATTGATAAATAATTTTCAGATAATATTGGTTCTTGAAAAGTAATATTTTTAATTGGTTCGATTTGTTTAGTCGCTACCAATGCTCGGTGTAGAAAGACAACATAAGTAGCTCGGTTGACAGGGGTCTTAGGGTCAAATGATCCATCTTCTTTCCCAGTGGTAATCTGATGTTGTGCTAATACTTTAACCCCATATCGATGTGATTCACTAATACGATCCCAGTCCGTAAATTTAATTTCTTCACCTGTATCTTTTAATTGAAATGCACGAACAATTACAGATGCCATTTGTTCCCGAGTAAGCACATCTGCTGTTCCAAAGGTACCACCGGGTTTTCCTTTAAAAATGTCCGCACCATAAGTGGACATAACACCTCTTAAATAGCTTGACTTTTCACTCACATCTGAAAAAATGGGCTGGTATTCAATTTCCGGTAATTTTAATGCACCTGATAGTAAGTTTGCAGCTTGCCCTCGGTTAACATCAACTGAAGGTCTAAATTGGAAATCTGGATATCCATTAATAATGCCCATTTCTACCAATTGAGTAACTTCATCTTTTGCCCAAAAGTTATTTTGAACATCCGTAAATTTACTAAAATGAACATTTTCACTGGCATGGGATGTATGGGTACTTATCATTAAATTTATTGATAAAAGAAAAATAACTGTAATAGGAAAAAAACGTCTTTTTATAAATATTTTCAATTTCTACTTCCTCCTAGAGCTTAGTAATCTTATTTATTCTAGCAAAGAGGAACGTATAAAAATAGAATTTTTGCCAGGTATATTATGTAAGATGATTTAGAGCATTGCAAAGGAGATAATCTATTTATGACAATTAAAGTTGAAAACCTTAGGGGTTGATAGAGATATTCTTTAAATTTTAGAGCTAATTGAATAAATGAACTGACCCATTTGATATCTATAAATCCTCAAAATTGAAAGATTGGAGTGAATAAGTCCATTTAGTTTTATTCCCAATTGGATAAATAGTAAAACATTTAGCCTGCAAAAAAGATGATTAATAGATATTTTTTATTCAATAGGGTGAATTGGAGGATATTCCGAAAACTAATCCTCTGTTATTATGAGATAGAATCTAAAATAATGGAGGAATCAAAATAGTGAATTTAAAACTTGTTTGTCTTGTTCTCCTGTCAATAGTGATTAGTTGGAGTGCATTTTCTACCCCTACATTTGCTAACCATGTTTTTAAAGATATTAATCTCAGTCACGAAGCTCATAATGAAATTAACTATATATTTGAAAAAGGTATCATCAAGGGTTATGAACAACCAGATGGAGATTATTTTAAACCAAGTAATGCAGTGACAAGAGCTCAGGCCGCAAAGATGCTGGTCATTGCAACTGGTCATGCACCACTTTCGAAAAATTCGAGCTTTCCAGATGTGCCTGTTGGAACTGAGGCTTCTGGTTATATCGAGAAAGCTGTATCTCTTGGTTATTTCGCTGGATTTGAAGACGGTACGTTCGGAGTAAACAAAATTTTAACTCGAGGTCAAATGAGTGCAATATTAGTAAAGGCATTTAAATTAGACACTTTAAAATGGTCAACATCTCCAAATGTCTTTACGGATGTATCGACTAAAAATCAATATTTACCAAGCATCAAAGCATTATACAATAATGGTATTTCTCAAGGTGATGGAGATCAGTTTAAACCTATTGACTCTGTAAAACGCAGTCATTTTGCGCTTTTCTTAGCTAGGACCATGGATGAGAAATTCAAAGTTGATGGTGATGTATATGGTATTACGATTCCTAACGCGAAAGAAGTGATTAGTAGAGTTGTAGTGACAGAAAATGATTTAAATGTTCGAACTGCAGCCACTACTGCTTCATCAATACTAGGAAAAGTACATGCAGGTGAACATTTGCAGGTATTTGAAGTATCAGGAGATTGGTTAAAGATAGAATTTAAAGATGCGTTTGCATATGTACACAAAGCGTTCACCTCATTTTTAGACGCTAGTGGTAAGCCTATTGGTACTGAATTGTACAAAGTGAAGATTACTGCAATCGATTTAAATGCTCGTAGTCTACCATCTTCAACTGCTACTAAAGTAGGTTCATTTAAACTCGGAAATATCGTTTCAATTTATGGCGAGACTGGGGATTGGCTCCTCACTAAAATGAATGGAATACCAGTGTACATTCATAAAAATTATACGGAGAAAATTGTTCAGGCTCCAACGTTGCCTCCTATTGCCAATTTAGGTAATTTAGCTGGGAAAGTAACCATTGACGAATTAATTATTCGAAGTGGACCTAACACAACGTTTTCTTCAATTGCAAAATTAAATCGAGGAACAATTGTTTCTGTAAAAGAAATAAATGGGTATTGGGCAAAAATTATGTTTGATGGAAAAGAAGGATATACTAATAAAACTTATTTAAAACTATTGAATCAAAATGATGTTGGAGTAAAAAATCGAATTATCGTGATTGATGCAGGGCATGGGATGACTGATCCTGGTGCCGTAGTTAAACCAGACTTAGAAGCATATACTGAAAAAAGTATCAATTTAAAAGTATCTTTGCTGGTTGAAGCAAAATTAAAAGCAGCAGGTGCAAATGTTGTGATGACTAGAAATTCTGATACTTTTCCTTCTTTAGGAGATCGAGTCGCTCTTGCTTACAAAATGTATGGTGAAATTTTTGTTAGTATACATTCTAACTCCCATGCAGATTCAAATGTTAGCGGTACAGAAACATTCTATAATGTGACAACGAATGACAACTCAATTGAAAGTAAAGATTTAGGAACGAAAATTAATACTCAAATTGTGAATAATGCAAACATGAAAAACCGTGGTGTTAAAGAGAACGTACTTTATGTAAATCGAATGATGGATATTCCATCTGTATTAGTAGAGTTAGGATTCATGTCAAATCCATCGGATATGAATAAACTCAAAGATAGTAAATATCTTGAAATATACGCTTCTTCTATATACAATGGGATAATTCAATATTACGCAGCTCCTTAAGAAGAGGCTGGGACTTAATTAGTTTCAGTTTACGCAAAAAGAGAAATTGCACAGCGCAATTTCTCTTTTTGCGTTTTATTTTAAAAATATCCGGCGAGGCATTATCCTCGTACCGCATATTTTCTTAAATTTGTGGCCATTAATGCGAGGCCAATTTCGTTTTCGACCTTCGGCTTTCCGCGAACAGAAAATCTTGTGAAACCTAAAACTGCCTTCAAGAATCCAAAAACTGGCTGTACGTCAATTTTATGTTGACGGTAAATAACTGCTGTTTCTTCTTCAAGCTAATGTGGTACTTCAGATAACGCATTTATCGATAGCTGTTCATCATTTTATCGTTTTATTTGAGGGATGATTTGATGTTCAAGTAACTCGTCGTAAAGTTTATTCGATTTTTCTATGAGGGTAGCGTGATGTCTTTCCACTGATTTTTTCCAGACAAATGTGAATTTATTGGCATTCGCCTCAACCTTTGTACCGTCGATAAAAATCGCTTCTTGATCGATCCATTTTTCTTCAACCACCTGACACCGGAATTGTACAAAACATTGTCGAAGTAGTTTTTCATATCTGGATGTACACGGAAACGGTTAATCGTG
>JBFGKX010000161.1:0-5451 GCA_041576455.1 Paenisporosarcina sp.
GCTACTTCACCGATTCATATGAAACACAAGCTCTTAAAAACACCGGATCAAGTAGTAGAAATTGCAGTTGAATCGGTTAAATATGCTCGCCAGTTCTTTCCGTTAGTTCAATGGTCTGCAGAAGATGCTTCACGTTCAGACCCGGAATTCTTAGCTTATATTATTCAGAAAGTAATTGAAGCGGGCGCGACAACCATTAACCTTCCAGATACGGTAGGTTATGCCACGCCAAGTGAATATGGAGCCATGTTTAGATACATGAAAGAACATGTAAAGGGCATCGAGAACGTGAAGTTATCGGCGCATTGTCATGATGATCTTGGGATGGCGACAGCGAATACACTGGCAGCCATCGAAAACGGTGCTAATCAGATTGAAGGAACGATTAATGGAATTGGTGAACGTGCTGGAAATGTAGCCTTGGAAGAAATTGTGGTTGCATTGCACATCAGAAATCAAGTGTATGGCATTGAAACAGGTGTAAATCTAAAGGAAATAAAACGAACAAGTCAGCTGGTTAGCCAGTTGACGGGAAGTATTATTCAACCGAACAAAGCAATCGTTGGGAAAAATGCTTTTGCTCATGAATCGGGTATTCATCAAGATGGCATGCTGAAAAATCCTTCAACTTATGAAATTATCACTCCCGAATTAATTGGAGAGGCAACGACAGAGTTAGTACTTGGGAAACATTCTGGCAGACATGCGTTCCAAGATCGGGCGATTAAGATGGGCTTTGAGTTGAGTGATGAGAAATTAAATAAAGCATTTATAGAATTTAAGAAGCTTGCAGATAGCAAAAAAGAAATAGTGGAAAGCGATTTATTTGTCCTGTTGACAGATCAACAAATTAACGAAAAAGATACGCCTGTTTATGAATTAGCAAGCGTTCAAGTGCAATACGGCACATCGAATATACCAACAGCAACTGTATCAGCCCAACATCCGAATGGTGAATTAATCAGCGACGCGGCAACAGGCGCCGGCTCAGTTGAAGCCATCTTCAATGCACTAGAACGCATTGTAGAGGGTGAAGTGCACATTTTGGATTATCGAGTCACATCTATTGGAAAAGGTCGAGATGCCTTAGGGGAAGCGGTTATTAATCTAAGTTATAACGGAGAAACAGTCACGGGTCGAGATGTCGCACAAGATGTTTTGGAAGCCTCGGCAAAAGCTTATTTAAACGCAGTGAATCGCCAGCTTGTGAAGTTAGGGCAAAAAGTAGAAGCGGTAGCAAGATAAAGGAAAAGTGAATGGAACGAGGAGGAAATGATAATGGAAAAAACAATAGCGGTATTGCCTGGAGATGGAATTGGACCAGAAGTTACTGAAGCGGCAGTAAAGGTGCTGAAGTCCATTGCAATGCGTTATGGGCATACTTTTCATTTGAAGCATGCGGCAATCGGTGGGATAGCGGTAGATACGTATAATAATCCGCTGCCTCAGGAAACCTTAGAGGTTTGTGAAGCGAGCGACGCGATTCTCCTTGGAGCGGTCGGAGGTACTAAGTGGGATCAACACCCCTCACATTTAAGACCTGAAAAAGGACTTTTAAGTATCCGAAAGCATTTTGATTTATTTGCCAATATTCGACCGGTAAAAGCGATTCCTTCCCTTTTGAGCTCATCGCCCTTAAAGGACGAAGTAGCCAAGAAAGTAGACATGGTAATTGTGCGTGAATTAACGAGTGGGTTGTACTTTGGAGAACCGAAACGACGCTTTGAAAATTCAGCTGTAGATACACTCGTTTATACAAAAGATGAAATTGAACGCATTGTTAATCAAGCTTTTGAAATTGCTCGTACACGTAGAGGAAAAGTCACATCCATTGATAAGGCGAATGTTCTTGAAACGAGTAAGTTGTGGCGTGAAGTGGTTGAAGAGCGCAAGAAAGCTTATCCAGATATCGAAGTGGAGCATATGCTTGTTGACGCGGCAGCGATGAAGCTAATTACTAACCCACGTGGCTTTGATGTCATCGTTACTGAAAATATGTTCGGGGATTTCTTAAGTGATGAAGCATCTGTTATCACAGGATCACTCGGAATGCTCCCTTCAGCGAGTATCCGCGTTGATGGCTTTGGACTTTATGAGCCGGTACACGGGTCAGCGCCAGACATCGCTGGTCAGAACAAAGCCAATCCATCTGGGGCGATATTATCGGCGGCAATGCTTTTAAGACATTCTTTTGGCCTTCATTCTGAAGCGGGAGCAATCGAAGAAGCGGTACTCAGCGTATTGGAAGACGGCTATTGCACAGAGGATTTACACAACGAAGGAAAACACGTGGTTTCTACTAAAACTTTTACTACGAAAGTCATTGAAGAGTTGGAAAGAGAATTTGTATCTGAACACATTATGTACTCTTACGTTTAACTAAAAGGAGCAGTTCGTATGCCTAAAACGATTATTGAAAAGATTTGGGAACAACATATTGTTTACGAAGAACCAGGTAAACCGGACCTCCTTTATATCGATCTTCATTTGTTGCATGAAGTTACTTCTCCGCAAGCATTTGAAGGGTTACGGCTTAATGGCCGAAAAGTTCGCCGTCCGGATTTATGCTTTGCAACGATGGACCATAATGTACCAACGAGAAATCGTGAAATCATTAAAGATCCTATCTCTCTCTTGCAAATTCAAACTTTGGAGCAAAATTGCAAGGAATTCGGTGTGCCACTTGCTGGGCTAAATCATCCTGACCAGGGCATCGTGCACGTCATTGGACCGGAGCTCGGATTGACCCAACCTGGAAAAACAATCGTTTGTGGGGATAGCCATACGTCCACTCATGGGGCATTTGGTGCTTTAGCGTTTGGGATAGGAACGAGTGAAGTGGAGCACGTACTATCGACTCAAACCCTGTGGCAATCAAAACCGAAGACAATGGAAATACGCATTGATGGAGATCTTGGATTCGGTGTTACGGCAAAAGATGTCATTCTTGCGATTATCGCAAAGTTCGGGGTTGATATGGGAACTGGTTACGTATTGGAATATACGGGTGAAGCTATCCGCAACTTAACCATGGAACAACGAATGACGATCTGTAACATGTCAATTGAAGCTGGAGCACGTGCAGGGCTCATTAGTCCTGATAACAAAACGGTAGATTATTTAAGAGGACGCCGACATGTTCCGCAAGGTGATGATTTTGATAAAGAGGCAACCTACTGGTTGTCGCTTGCATCAGATCCAGAAGCTCAGTACGATGTCTCGTTGAGCATTCATGCGGATGAAATCTCTCCATTTGTGACATGGGGAACCAACCCTTCAATGGGTTCTGGCATAGCAGGTCATGTACCATACGCATCTGATTTCGAAAATCAAGCAGACCGAGATGCTTTGCATCAAGCACTTACATATATGAAGCTTGAAGAAGGTACGCCACTTGATTCAATCAGTATCCAGCATGTCTTTATCGGTTCGTGCACAAATGCTCGCCTAGAGGACCTAAGAGCTGCAAGTAAAGTCTTGGAAGGCAAAAAAGTGCATCCATCTGTAACAGCGATTGTCGTACCTGGATCCGCATCTGTAAAAAGAGCAGCGGAAGAGGAAGGCTTAGATAAAATATTCATAGAAGCTGGATTTGAATGGCGTGAAACAGGTTGCAGTATGTGCTTGGCCATGAATGAAGATGCGGTTCCTTCAGGGGAACGATGTGCATCAACTTCGAATAGAAATTTTGAAGGGCGACAAGGAGCTGGGTCGATGACGCATCTTGTCAGCCCAATCATGGCGGCAGCGGCTGCTATTGAAGGTCACTTCATGGATGTGCGAACATATATGAAAGAATCAGTACCTTCATGAGGAAATGGACGAAAGAGGAGGTCCTCGGATGAAGCCGATTAATAAAATAACAAGCGTCATGACGCCGCTTGACCGAAAAAATGTAGACACCGACCAAATTATTTCAAAAGAATTCCTAAAGCGCGTTGAGCGAGCTGGGTTTGGCAAGTATTTATTTAATCATTGGCGCTTCCATTCAGACGGTACTCCTGTGGAGGGCTTCGTTCTCAATGATCCGTGCTATGAAGGTTCCGAAATATTAGTTGCTTTGGAAAACTTCGGCTGTGGCTCTTCACGTGAGCATGCACCGTGGGCCATTCAAGATTACGGATTTAATGTGATTATTGCACCTAGCTATGCGGATATATTTTATAACAACTGTGTAAAGAATGGGATGCTTCCTATTTGTTTAAAAGAACATCAAGTGGAAGAACTAATTGAAAAAGGAAAAGATCAGGCATTTAAGCTAGAGGTCAGTTTGGAAGATCAGACCGTTGTTGGGCAAGATGGGACCCGCTTTGATTTCGTCATTGATCCATACTGGAAAGAGATGCTTCTGAACGGATGGGATGAAATCGCCTTAACCATCCAATATGATTCGTACATTAAAAACTATGAAGAAAAAAGACAACACGCTTAAAAATAGCGAATAGAGGAGATGTTTTTCTTGGGGATTACTACGGCACAGCAGGTCTATACAACGCATTTGAAAAACTAGCACCATTGGTCCACCGTACACCATGTAAACAATCAAGTACATTGAACAAAATTACGGGCAGTAACGTGTATTTGAAACTGGAGAATTTACAAAAAACAGGTTCTTTTAAAATTCGTGGCGCGTTTAATAAGATTAGTCAATTATCTGATGAGGAATGCGCAAAAGGGATTATTGCAGCTTCAGCAGGTAATCACGCACAAGGTGTTGCTCTTGCTGGAAAAGAAAAAGGAGTACCTGTCACAATTTTCATGCCCGAGACGACACCGGTAGCGAAAGTGATGGCAACACGTCAGTACGGAGCGGACGTTCGATTAGTTGGGAAGAATTTTGACGAGGCATACGCGGCTTCAAAAAAGGAACAGTTGCTAACTGGAGCTGCATTCGTCCATCCATTTGATGACTTAGCGATTATTGAAGGTCAAGCGACGGTTGCGATGGAAATGTTGCAACAATGTCCAGAACTCGACACCCTCGTGGTTCCTGCGGGGGGCGGCGGTTTGCTAGCTGGAACAGCAATCGCGGTTAAGTTAATTCGTCCATCCGTTCGCGTGATTGGTGTTCAAGCGGCATCGGCTTCTGCCATTGCATCAATTTTCCACGGAACGAATAATTTGTCCGTCCCGTTCATGCCGACAATGGCAGAAGGTATTAACGTCAAAGAACCAGGCAAGCTAACGACTAAAATCATCCAATCTTATGTAGATGACGTTATCACGGTAACAGAACAGGAAATTGCCTCAACAATTCTCTTTATGTTGGAGCGTGAAAAAATGCTCGTTGAAGGAGCGGGAGCAGCAGCTGTAGCGGCGGCCCTCTATCATCACTTGCCCTACCAATCTGCGAACACAGGGGTGATTGTAAGTGGTGGTAATTTTGATATTGGGAAGCTAGATGCATGCAGAAACATGGGAACTGAAATTGGCAGAGCCATTTCTTATTAA
>JBFGKX010000162.1:0-5423 GCA_041576455.1 Paenisporosarcina sp.
CGAAGTATGAAATAAATATATCTCTTTATACCGGTAGAGAGTTTGATCGTGCATAACTGTAAGTTTGCCCATTCGCCACAAGAGTTTGCCCGTTCGAGAGACAAGTTTGCCCGTTCACCACAAGAGTTTGCCCTTTCGAGAGAAGAGTTTGCCCGTTCGCCCTATTTTTTCCAGTTCCCTAATAGAGGTATGAAATAAATATATCTCTTTATACCGGTAGAAAGTTTGATCGTGCATAACTGCAAGTTTCTCGTTTCGAAAATAGTTTTCCGATTAATCCTTATTTATCCTATAAATTTCATTTAAATACAACGATGTCATCTCATCAAAGTCGTCTCATTTCGGGAACTATAAAATTCCCCCACTCCTTCCTTACAAAACACCTTATCACTCTACTAGGCTAAACTTCACACGCGATATGGGGTCTGCTATACTTCTTTAAGGAAATTTCTCAGATTAGAAAGTAGGTATGCATGTGAATCGAAGAGATCGGAAAGAGCCGCATCCAGTGTTGGCTTCCGTTTTAGAATATATCTATATTATTATTGGAGCG
The DNA here is from genome assembly GCA_041576455.1 of Paenisporosarcina sp. GTDB lineage: Bacteria > Bacillota > Bacilli > Bacillales_A > Planococcaceae > Paenisporosarcina. Next base: position 554 of record JBFGKX010000162.1, read on the forward strand.
GCAATTGTCGCGGTTGGGTTTAATGTGTTTTTATTACCGAATGAAGTGGCTTCTGGTGGGGTCAGTGGAATTAGTACAATTTTAAAAGGTTTATTTGATTGGAATCCGGGTTTTGTGCAATATGCTTTTAATGTGCCCTTGTTTATTGCGGGCGTTATATTTCTTGGAAAGCAATTTGGTGCTCGTTCACTTGTTGGCACACTGACTTTGCCTATGTTTGTATTGCTGACATCGCACTGGGAGCCTGCAACATTGAACCCATTGCTCGGCGCATTATTTGGAGGGATTTCAGTAGGGGTTGGCTTAGGGATTGTGTTTCGAGGCAATGCTTCTACAGGAGGCACCGATTTAGCTGCTCAAATTATTACGAAATACACAGGTTTTTCGCTTGGGACGAGTGTCATGTTAATAGATGGACTCATTGTTTTATCGGCAGCGCTCGTTTTTGATATTGAAAAAGGGTTATATGCATTAATTGGGTTATTTGTTACCACTAAAACAATTGACATTATTCAACTAGGATTTAGCCAATCGAAAATGGTTTACATTATTACGAATAAACAAGAAGAAATTCGAGATGCTATATATACCGAAGTCAATCGGGGTGTGACAAAACTTCCAGCTATCGGTGGATATACTGAACAAGAAAGACCGATTTTACTTGTTGTGGTTTATCAAACAGAGTTTTCAAGATTAAAACACGTTGTTAAATCCGTAGATCCGACTGCATTTATTATTGTTTCAGATGCTTACGAAGTCCTCGGTGAAGGTTTTAAACGCGCTTAGTTTTGGTATACTTGTTAAAACAATGTAACAATTTTTTGGGGAGGTAATAGATTGAACATGAAAGTAGTATTTCCTATCTTAGGGACAATATTAATGCTTACAGGTTGTGGAAACAATCAACAAGGTGCGCCTTCAGAAGAAAATGGGGGAGAAGTCGTTCAATCGCATGATGCTGAAAAGCTGGTACAAGGTAATTGTACAAGCTGTCATGGTGGGAACTTAGAAGGTCAAGGGAATTTTCCAGCTTTAAATAACGTAGGTTCTCGCTTATCAGAAGAAGAAATTTTACACGTGATTCAAAATGGACAAGGTGCAATGCCAGCTCATATCATCGAAGGTGTTGAAGCAGAAGTAGTTGCCGAATGGTTATCTAAAAAGAAATAACTGTAATAAAACCAATGCTGATTTTGTAGCATTGGTTTTTTTGATAAAGGTTGTCGAAAACAAAAGAAGGAATTTCTTATACATATGCCGAAATATAAATATTAGTAGGTATATTTACACCTATTAATAACAGGTATTTAGTCGCTCAGTCGTGGATACATAAAGCTATTGTTTTCATTTTGTAACGGGAATGTAATAATAATTTGTCGTAAACCTTGTTATAATGAGAACGTCGGAAAAAAACCTGATAGTAGCAAGGACAAAAATAGGTGGTTACAAACATATGATTTCAATGAAAAATGTATATAAAAAATACCCAAATGGGATTGTTGCTGCAAACGGATTCAATGTCGAAATTAAACAAGGTGAATTTGTTTATGTCGTTGGTCCAAGTGGCGCAGGTAAGTCAACTTTTATCAAAATGATGTATCGCGAAGAACGTCCAACGAGTGGAGAAATTATTGTAAACGGAATAAATCTAGCAAATTTAAAGGATAATCGTGTGCCACACTTAAGACGTCAAATAGGAGTTGTGTTCCAAGATTTTAAATTATTGCCACGGTTAAGTGTTTATGAAAATGTAGCATTCGCATTAGAAGTAATTGAAGAATCACCTAAAGTGATTCGTAAACGTGTGATGGAAGTGTTAGATTTAGTAGGGCTGAAACATAAAGCACGAATGTTTCCAACCGAACTTTCAGGCGGTGAGCAACAACGTATCTCAATTGCTCGCTCCATTATTAATGTCCCTAAAGTGATGATTGCCGATGAGCCTACTGGGAACTTGGATCCTGAAACATCTTGGGACATTATGAACTTGTTTGAAGAAATAAATCGTCGTGGAACAACCATTATCATGGCAACTCACAACAAAGAAATTGTGAATACTATTAAACACCGTGTCATTGCAGTTGAGGGTGGACTTGTTGTACGTGATGAAGTCGGAGGTGACTACGGCTATGAAAGCTAGAACTGTTGGACGTCATTTTCGCGAAAGTTTTAAAAGCCTAGGCCGTAATAGTTGGATGACCTTTGCATCTGCAAGTGCTGTCACTGTTACGTTGCTATTAGTCGGAGTATTTGTCATGATTATGATGAATTTAAATAAAGTAGCAGATGATTTAGAAGAAGATGTTGAAATTAAAGTGCTAGTTGAATTGACAGCTACCGATGAGGAAGCGATTCAGTTAGAAAAAGAAATTAATAAGATTGATGGGGTTGCAACTGTCACTTATTCGACGAAAGATGCTGAACTCAAAGACTTAATCAAAGACTTTGGTGAAAATATGGGGTTATCTGATCAAAATAATCCGCTTCGTGCCGCATTTTATGTAAAGGCTTTGAACCCACAAGATACTAAGAAAGTGGCCGAACGTATTGAGCGCCTTAAAAATACATATTCCGTGGAATATGGTGAAGGCAAGATTGAAAAATTATTTAGCTTTTTAAGTTTTGCACGAAATGTTGGATTGGGGTTAATTTTAGCGCTTCTTTTCACAGCAATGTTTTTAATTTCAAATACGATTCGCATAACCATTGTGGCGCGTCGTCGTGAAATCGAGATTATGAAATTAGTTGGTGCAACTAATTGGTTTGTCCGCATTCCGTTTGTTTTAGAAGGCATGTGGATTGGGATTCTAGGCGCAATATTACCTATTACTCTCGTAACCCTGTTATATTACAAATTATATAATGTCGTTCAACCATATTTAGAAGGCGAATTGTTTAGTTTATTGTCGCTGACTCCATTTTTATATCAAGTCAATGGGCTCATTTTATTAATGGGCGTATTTATTGGCGTATGGGGAAGCTTTATGTCAGTACGTAAGTTTTTACGTGTATAAGTGTGAGTTTGAAAGGGGAAAAGCATGAGAAAGAAACAATCTAAATGGATGTTAGCCAGTATTGCTACAGTGTTAGGGTGTTCATTATTCATGACACAACCTGCAGCATTAGCGAACTCCTTAAATGACTTGAAAAAAGAACAAAAACAATTGGAGCAGAAAAAAAACCAATTGAATTCTTCCATTAACCAAAAAGCTGGAGAAATCTCTACCAATCAAACGAAACAAGAGCAATTGCTTGCTCAAATTCAAACGCTTGATCATCAAATTATTGAAACTAATAATGAAATCGATCGCATATTAGGAGAAATCAAGCGAACAAACCTTGATATTGAAAATCTACACGAATCAATTAGTCTTCTAGAACAAAAGATTGCTGATCGTGATGAGTTGATAAAGCAACGTTTACGTGCAGTTCAAGAAAGAGGCGGATCTGTAAATTATTTAGACGTTTTACTTGGTGCGAGCAGTTTTGCAGATTTTATTGATCGTTTTTCTGCCGTTAATACATTGATGGATGCAGACCGTAAAATATTAGAGGAACAAGCGGCTGACAAAAAATCTCTTGAAGAGCAAAAGGCTTCTGTTGAGATGAAACTTGCTCAACAGAAAAAGAGTAGAGATAAACTAGTGAATCTTAAAATCAATCTGGACGCTACCAAAGCTTCAAAAGGGAAATTGGTCGATCAATTAGAAGCAGAGCAAATGAAGCTTAAACAAGAAAAAAATGGGTTGGAACAAGAGCATTCAGAAGCCCATGAAATTAGCAAAGAAATTGAAAATAAAATCGTCATCGAGCAAGCTCGTTTAATGGAGCTGGCACGTCAAGCTGAAATTGCACGAAAGAAAAAAGAAGCAGCGGAACGTGCTCGTCAAGAAGCAGCAGAACGTGCAAGACAGCGTGCAAAGGCGAATCAAAATCGTTCATCGATTTCTGAACCTGCTGAACATTCAACGCCTATCGTCTCTTCAGGTACGTGGACACGCCCAGCGGCTGGTCGATTCTCTTCTACTTTCGGTGCCCGCGATATTGGAGATGGATATGAGTTTCATTACGGAAGCGATATAGCTAATAGCATTGGAACTAAAATTCTCTCTGCAGCAGATGGCATTGTTTCGTACGCCGCACCAATGGGGACTTATGGAAATGTCATAATGGTCACGCACTCAATTGATGGGAAAATCTTTACGACCGTTTATGCACATTTATCCGCTATTAATGTAAGTTCTGGGCAATCTGTCGCAAAAGGACAAGTTATAGGGAAAATGGGGAGTACAGGTCGTTCAACAGGGTCTCATTTACACTTTGAAGTTCATACCGGTCCATGGAATGGTTCGCGAACAAATGCTGTAAACCCTATTCGATATGTATCTTTCTAACATTAAACTGATAATGCTCACTCTCATCATCTTGAGGGTGAGTTTTTTGATGTGTTGGCTTAATTAAAGAGGGGATATGAGAAAAATTGAATTGTGAACAATGGAAACGTGATGATTGCCGATGTTCGATGCGCAATGAATCTGTGCTACTTATTATTTGTCTCAACTTTTGGAAGAATGTAAGCAAAATTCTCCGTATTTCCATGAAAGTGTTATACGATAGAGGGTATAAGTTATAAGAGATTGGAGTTGAGGGACCATGCCGGTCACTGAATGGTATGTAATCAAATCATTAACAATCCCATCATCGTGGGTTGCAGTTCTTTTTGCACTGGTTCTTACTGGGATTATTTTATGGCGTGTATTTGGAAAAGATACTGAAGAGTGGTACTCCGATGCGGCTATTTTATTTTTGGTTGTTTGGAAGCTAAGTGTTGTTATTACTGATTTTAATTTGGTGATTAAGTATCCTCTTA
>JBFGKX010000163.1:0-5419 GCA_041576455.1 Paenisporosarcina sp.
AATGAAGAACTTGAAATGGAAGGTAGTTATTATGCAATTTCGATTAGTCCTTTATACAGTGGAGATTCTATTCGAGGAGCGGTAGCTGTACTAAGAGACATGACGGAACAACACAAATTGGATCGATTAAGATCTGATTTTATTGCCAATGTATCTCACGAATTAAGGACTCCAGTGGCGATGTTACAAGGTTATAGTGAAGCAATCTTAGATAACGTTATGTCCACACCTGAAGAAAGAGATGAAATGATTAAAATAATTTATGAAGAATCTCAACGGATGGGTCGGTTAGTGACAGATTTACTAGATTTAGCGAGAATGGAATCTGGTAGAATGCGTCTTTACAAAGAAAATGTTGAAGTGGCTCAAGTAATCGAAAGAATTACACAGAAATTCTCTCAAATTGCAAAGGAATCTCATATTCAATTAAAGTTTATTAGTTCTGTTTCTTCCCAACTTACAGCTGAAATTGATGAAGATCGAATTGAACAAGTGTTTACGAACTTAATTGATAATGCAATTAGACATACACCAAAGGAAGGGAAAGTTTTTGTGCATGTCGAACAATACAATGCATTCGTAAAAATAACTGTTGAAGATACAGGGACAGGAATCCCTAAAGATGATGTGCCATATGTATTTGAACGGTTTTACAAAGCTGACAAATCTAGAACTAGAGGTAAAGGTGGAACAGGTTTAGGTTTGGCAATCGCTAAAAACATGGTAGAGTCCCATGATGGCGCAATACATGTGGAAAGTGAAGAAAATGTTGGAACGAATTTTATTGTTACTTTACCGATCAAAAAGATGTAACTTTTTAGTGTTGAATTCGACTACTATTAAGAACGGGGGGAGTTTATGAATGACTCCGTTTTTCACAGACTATATGACCAGTATCATCAAGATGTTTTTCAATTTTTAATGTACATGATTAAAAATAGACAGACGGCTGAAGATCTAATGCATGAAGTATATGTGCGTGTATTAAAATCATACAGTCGATTTGAAGGGAAAAGCTCTGAAAAAACTTGGTTATTTTCAATTGCAAAGAATGTAGCGATTGACCATTTTCGTAAAATGGCAGTTCGTAATCGGCATGCCTTTGACTTTTTTGACTGGGAAAAACAAGAATTGAAATCTTCTGAGGTTCTTCCAGAAGAATTAGTTGAATTAAATGATGAAATGAAAGAATTGTTAAGTGCGTTAGATGAATGTACAGGCGATCAAAAAATGGTGATAGTAATGCGGTACTTTCAGGACCTTTCTATTATAGAAACAGCTCAAGTGCTGGGCTGGTCAGAAGGTAAAGTGAAGACCACTCAACACCGAGCAATTCACAAACTACGGGATCGTTTAACTGGGCATTCGGATAGGAGGCAAGTTCACGATGAGTAATAATAAATGGAGTGAACAAAAAATTGACGAGCTGCTAAGCCAAGTGCCCAAATTACAAGATACACGTTCTAAAGAAGAAGTATTAATTCGATTATTAAAAGATCCGCAATTATCAAGAGGTAGTCAGAAACAGCGTAAAGTATGGCTCCCTTCAGTGGTTTCAGTTGCTGCCTTATTCACATTAATATTAGTAGGTGTTATTTTTATTAATCAGTCACCCGCTCAAATGGATAATGCTTTTAAAATTGAACCAACCGCTGATCCATCTACAGAAATGTCCCCTTCGAGTCAAGAAGCGAATATTTCCGTCATTGATGAAGGAGCAAATTTAACTGGAGATTCAGCAAAAGAGAGTTCTTTACAAAGTAATGGTGATCATAAAAGTTTCGTAGGAAATGTCGAAAAAAATGAAATGTTCACATCTGTCTATTCAAGTGATATGGAGCATCATACGGCTTTTCAAATAGGTCTGATCTCTAAGGATGCTTTAGTCGTTCCGATAACTTTTTTAATTCCAAACGAACAAATCCAAATCGATTTTGGAACAATAACTCCGAATACGTTACAGTTATACCAGAAATATGCTGACGATATTAATGAAGAATCCCTAGGCTTTATGGAATACCATCCATACGATGGTAAGTTCAAGTTAAATAAAACTCAACTAATCCATCAGTTACCAAATGATCATAAGTATGATTTAGCAAGTGCATCCTTATACACGTATATTCAATCTTTGCAATATACTTTTAACGGTTTTTCTGAAGTTGTTCATCAAAATGAAGATGGAAGTCCAGCTGAGTTTAATCAAGTTGGTTATACCACTTCAACTGTTCTCATGAATAGAAAGTATCGAACGAATGTTTATCCATACAAAGATTTTTCAGGTAACGTTTACATGATTCCAAATTTAGATGTAACATTTGAATCAGTATCAGATGCCATTATTGCATTAAAAACATCTCCAAATGATTTTTATCAAAGTGTAATTCCAAATGCAATAAATTTTAGCCTTGAAGAAGAAAATGGGATTGTTCACATTAATTTTTCGGAACCATTTGAATTAAATTCAATTCCTAAAGAGCAAGTAGTGCAGATATTAGAGAGCTTTGTCTTAACGGCTGCTAACTATGATACGCAAATTCAAATCAATAATGTAGTACCAGATGAATGGAATGACATTGATTTGTCACACCCCCTAGAGCAACCGGTTAGACTAAATAAAAGTCTCTGGCCATAATATATCCTTATTTGTAGGCTAATGTAGTTTACAAATGGGGATTTTTTTCTTATAGTAAGAAAGTAAATTAATATTGATTCATCTTCGGGGCAGGGTGAAATTCCCGATCGGCGGTAATAGAAAAACTTTTTCTGAAGCCCGCGAGCCGCAAGGCAGGATTTGGTGCAATTCCAAAGCCGACAGTATAGTCTGGATGGGAGAAGGTGAAGGTGCGGTCGTTTTTCGTTCTATCATTTAACGAAATGCTTATTCAAGTGTGCCTTTGTACTCCCTTAAGCGATAACGGCTTGAGGGTTTTTTGGTGGAACAGAATCGATCATACTTTTCTTCTTGTGGAGTGAATCGGCAAAAGGAGAGAGTAATATGAAGAATAAAAAACTTAGAGTCATGATAGCAATCGCGATGTTAAGTAGTATTTCATTTGTTTTAATGCTTTTTAATTTTCCATTACCAGCGTTACCACCTTTTTTGAAAGTGGATTTCAGTGATGTGCCAGCATTAATTGCAGCCGTTACAATGGGGCCCGTAGCAGGGGTTATGGTAGCACTGTTTAAAAATGTTTTACACTGGATGTTTAGTGGAAGTCCAACGGGAGTCCCAGTAGGAGAAATGGCGAATTTTGCTACCAGTATTTTATTTATTCTTCCCGTTTATATGATTTATCGTAAAGTCTCAAATTCAAAAGGCTTAGTAAGTGGTTTGTTTGTTGGTATTCTTGCTATGGCAATTGGAATGAGTGTTTTAAATTATGCAGTCTTTTTACCGATGTATACGTACTTCTTAAATATGCCAGCATTAACTGGTTCAGCTTTAAGGGATACGATAGTACTTGGAATTCTACCTTTTAATTTAATTAAAGGTATTTTACTATCACTTGTTATAATTCTATTATTTAGAACAATGAGAACGTGGTTAGAAAAACAACGTATTCTATTTTCATAAGAAATAAAAAAAGCTGCGAAAATTTTCGCAGCTTTTTTTATTCGTATTTTAATGCGTCACCATCAAATGATTCTTCTGACACTTTAATTGAATCAGTTGGGCAGCCTTCAAATGCATCTTGCATGTCTTCCTCGAGTTCATCTGGAACTTGAGTTGTACCCATGTTATCATCTAAAATAACAAAGGCAATGCCCTCATCATCGTAATCATAAATATCAGGTGCAGCAGCGCCACAAGCGCCACAAGCGATACATGTATCTTTATCAACAATGGTAAACTTAGCCATGTTTAACCTCTCCCTTATCTCCGTTCGCTTGAAAAAGCTTTCGTACTTATTCTAATCATGTTTTCCTCACTTTTCAACCAAAATACTTAATTAATGGAGGAAGTTCAGTGTTATTTCAACAAATCATCTTACAATTAGTTGATCGATTTAATGAAGAACGGACGATTTCAGCATCTTTTCATATGTTAAAAGGAAAACGGTCTGGTCAAACAATCCAAGATGTAAGGAACTATGGGATGACTCAGTACTTTTCATTATTCCCAAATCTGTCAAAACAATTATACGATCAGACAATACATGAAATGATTGAATTGGAGTGGCTCAAAGTAAATGATTTATCAATTCCACATGTTACAAAGATGGGTCATCAAAAACTGGATAATATACCTACACTACAATTAAATGGATGGTTATACAGAGGAAATGAACGTATCTTTTTTAGCCGTCTTTCTTTAGTTACCCAAACATTGTCACATATACACTCGAACGATTTTTCATTTATCCCTTTTCAAAAGGACGAAAAAATCCAACTCTGGGTAAGGAATTTTTTACAAGCCCATCCTTACAAATCAAGGGAATTTATTCAAATGTATTATGCAGAATTAAGGAAAGTCTTTCAAGCTCAAAAACTTGAAGAGGTTCACCGCCTTATATTAAGTCATCGATTTTCTGGATTTGAAGTAAGTGGCTTAACATGGAAACAATTGTCGCATACATTAAAAATCGAGCAAATGGACCTTCAAGTGCTTTTTCAGGAATGCTTACATATCTTACTCGATGAAATTTCAATGAATCCTTCATGTATATTGTTAAATAAAATAACTGAAGGAGTTATTACAACGTGTGCACTGACAGAATCTGCTAAAAAGACAGCTGAATTTTATCAGAATGGCCATTCATTTGATCAAATTATGACGATAAGGCAATTAAAATCAAGTACAATTGAAGATCATTTTGTGGAAATGGCAATGAGTGGCCATTTGAAAGCCGTACAACAATTCTTTCCTCATAAAGATATAGGAGTGCTTAGTCAACAAATGAAAAATCAGCAAACTAAAAAATTAAAAACTTTAAAAACGATATATCCCATGTATTCGTACTTTCAGTTAAGACTCTTATTAGCCCTTGGAGGGGATTGATTTGTCAATTGAGTGTAAGAAAGTGTTAGTTGAAAAGTTTGGACATTCTTCATTTAGGCCAGGACAACTGGACATTATTCAAAGTATTTTAAATAAAGAAGATGTTGTCGCAATTCTCCCAACTGGTATGGGGAAATCCCTTTGTTATCAACTACCAGGGTATATGATGCCACATAGTATAGTCATTATTTCTCCTTTACTATCATTAATGCAAGATCAAGTGGATCAATTAAAAAAGATGGGAGAAAAACGTGTGGTAGCGTTGAATTCATTTCTAACATTACATGAAAAACAATCCATTTTACAAAAGATGAATACGTATAAATTTATCTTTCTGTCTCCGGAAATGTTAATGCAAGCCCAAGTTCAAATCCAATTGCAATCAATTGCCATATCTTTAATAGTGGCAGATGAAGC